>NZ_CAXCAM010000004.1:0-118616 GCF_963980585.1 uncultured Ilumatobacter sp. | reverse complement strand
CTGCTCGAGCGCGTCGACGTCAACCAACTCGTCGCCCGGACCGAGCTCGGCGAAATCATCGCTCGCTCGACAACCGGAGTCTTCTCAGAGTTGCTCGACGTGGCCCGAACGCAAGTGATCATTACCGACCAAGTCGCCCAGGGGGTTCCCGCCCGAATGCTGGGCCGACCGGCTCGGCAACTACCCCCACATCCCGGCGGCTCGGAAGAGCCAGCAGGTTCGGCGGATCTGTCGCCAACGGATCGAGCCGTGCAAATGCAGGGCCGCTTCGCCGGATCGGTATCACGATTCCTGCCATTCCTCGCCGACCAGTTCGTCATCGGCGTGTTCTTCGCCATCGGGGCACTGCTTGTGCAATCAGCGATCCGGGTGGTCTTCCAAACATCGTTCGACATCGAAGATTCCGGTGCCGTGATGGTCATCGCGTTTGTGCTGTGGGCGTTCCTCTACACAGCAGGTTCACTCGCCGCAACGGGACGCACCATCGGCAAGGCGATACTCGGGTTGATGGCCGTCAGATCGGACGGCTCAAAGCTCGACGCCCGCCATGCCGCGCTCCGGACACTCATGTTTCCGCTCAGCTTCGTGCTGTTCGGCATCGGGTTCTTGATTGGGCTGGTCCGCCGTGATCGCCGCGAACTCCATGACCTCATCGCAGACACCGCAATCGTCTACGCCTGGGAAGCCGACACGGCCCGACTGCGGCTCGAGGCCAGCACCCAGGGCGCGCACGCTGGCGCCGCCACGCTCAGACGTTGAAGCGGAACTCCATGACGTCGCCGTCTTGCGCGATGTAGTCCTTGCCTTCAACGCGCATCTTGCCGACGTCCTTGGCCGCGTTCCACGACCCCAGCTCGAGCAGCTCGTCCCACTGGATGACCTCGGCACGAATGAACCCGCGCTGGAAGTCGCCGTGGATTCGTCCGGCGCACACCGGCGCCGTCGAGCCCTCATGGAATGTCCAGGCACGAGACTCTTGTTCGCCAGTGGTCATGTAGGTCCGCAGACCGAGCAAGTGGTAGGCGCTGCGGACCATCCGGAACAGGGCACCCTCGCCGAGGCCGAATCCTTCCAGGATTTCGTTACGCTCGTCAGGGTCCTCGATGGCAGCGGCTTCGGCTTCCATCTGGATGCACATGCCGATTACTTCGACGTTGTCACCCGCGTTGTTGAACTCGTCGGAGATCAGCTTTTCCTTCTCCGGAATCGACTCGATGTCGTCCTCGCCGACGTTGACGACGACGAGCACTCGGCGATTGGTCAGCAGGAAGTACGGGGCGAGGAGCTCTTTGACATCGTCCTTCAACCCGGCCCGGTACAGCGGCAGACCCTCGGAAAGCTGGTCATAGGCAATCTGCAGCGCCTCGGTTTCAGCGACCATCGACTTGTCGAGCTTCGCAGCGCGCTGGGTCTGCTTGAGCCGCTTCTCGACCGTTTCCAGATCGGCCAGTGCCAACTCGATCTCGACGATGCGCAGGTGCTCGATCGGGTCCGACGGACCGACCACATCGTCATCTTCGAACGCACGCAACACGAAAACGATCGCATCGACTTCACGGATGTTGGCCAGGAACTTGTTGCCGAGACCCTCACCGGTGCTTGCACCTTCGACCAGGCCACCGATGTCGACGACCTCAACCTGAGCGTGAACCGTCTTCTTCGACTTCGACATCACGGAGAGTCGATCGAGACGCTCGTCAGGCACCATTGCGACCCCGATGTTCGGGTCCTTGGTGGCGAACGGATATGGCGCGGCAAGCGCGCCACCACCGGTCAGCGCGTTGTACAGCGAGCTCTTGCCCGCGTTCGGGAGTCCGACCAAACCAAAACGTTCCATGCGGCGAGACACGCTAACGGCGGTCCGGCCCACCCGGCGGCCTCCCGGCCAACGACGTCGCCCAATCGGCCGAATCAGTCGGATCGAAACCGTCGCAGCTGCTGCGCAGGAGAGAACAACTCGCGCGAGATCCCGATGCTCATGACCGTTGTGGTCGTCGCGACGCTGCCAAGCACGAGGTACATCACCGAGATCTGCACCTTCACGGCGTCGGCAGGATCAACGCCGGCGAGAATCAGGCCGACCATCGCTCCGGGCAGCGCCACAATGCCCACCGCTTTCGTGGTCTCGATCTGTGGCACCAGCGCCGTGCGCAAGGCTTGGCGGAGATGCGGTTGGAACGCGTCGGCCGCCGACAAGCCGAGCGCGAGCCGCCCTTCGATCACGTCGCGCTGCTCAGTTGCGGCAACCAGCAACTGACGCGACACCAACACCGTGGCCGCCAACGAGTTGCCGACGACGATGCCGGCCAGCGGAACAATGGTGCGACCCTCGAACTCGTACACCTGAAAGCCGAACAACACGCCCAGCGTGACCAGACCCGACAACGCATACGCGAGCAGCGAGAGGGCCAGCACGTGAGGCACCCCAGCCGCGCGCTGCGACGTGGTCCACGCCGCAAACAGCAACATGAACACCAGCCAGAGCCCCGACCAAAACAGCGGATCGTCAGGACCGACGACCAGCTGCAGTGCCCACCCAACGATCAGGAGTTGCACGAGCGCACGCGTCGCAGCCCACAGCAGCGAGCGCTCGAGATCGAGCTTCCGCCACAGCGAGATCAGCACCGCGACCAGAATCAGCACGCCCGACGCGGCGAGGCCAGCCAGCCCGATGTCGGCACGCGCGGCCGCGGACGCCAGCATCGAACCGCCAGCCTCAGCAACAGCGCTCACGGCGCGCCGACCAATCTGCGCACGACAGGGTCATCACTCGCATCGAGGTCACTGAGATGTCCGAATGCTGCGACCCGTCCATCGACGACCGCCAAGACGTGATCGGCAAGGCGTCGAAGCTGGGCGGTGTCGTGGCTGACCCAGACCAGTGGCGTCCCCTCGTCGGCAAGCTGTTGTGCCAGCTCTTCGATGGTGTTTCGTGCTTCGCCGTCCAGTGCTGCAGTCGGTTCGTCAGCCAGAACGACCATCGGGCGCGTCAGCAACGCGCGGGCAACGCACATTCGTTGTGCCTCGCCACCCGAGAGGTCAGCGGCGTCACGGTGAAGCAGCCCGGCTGGGAGCCCGACGTGATCGAGCACGTGGAGCGCCCGATCCTCGTCGATGTCAGCCACCGCGACCCGAAAGTTGTCGAGCACGGATCCGGCGAAAAGTGGCGGCCGCTGGAACACCATGGCCACCTGGCGACGCAGTTCGTCTGGCCGAAGCTCGTCGAGCCGCTGGCCCCGCCACCGGATCTCGCCGGCGAGTGGATCGTCGAGACGGTTGAGCAACCGCAAGAGGGTGGACTTGCCCGACCCGGACGGGCCCACGATTGCGGTGATTCCTACGTTGGGGATGTCGACCGTGATGTCGCGCAAAATCGGTTCCCCAGCAGGGCCCGCAGCCACCCCACGCAGCGAAAATCCATCGTGTGTGGCCACTCGACGGACCGTATCGCACGATGTGGCGACGCGTCCCTTCGATGCCTCCAGCAGCGTTCAAACGCGTCCGCGATATGGCATGCTGAGGCCATGGCTTGGCTGGTCAGCGACGCTCGAGTGTTCGCCTCTGCAGAGATCGCCGAGAACCGGTCGGATCGACGGCGAGGCCTGCTCGGCCGCACCCATCTCGAAGGCGCACTGGTCATCCGGCCGTGCCGTGCCGTCCACACGCTCGGCATGAAGTTTCCGATCGACGTGGCGTTCGTCGACGCCGATGGTGTGGTGATGAAGACGCTGCAGATGTCACGCCATCGCATCGGACTCCCGGTGCGGCATGCCCAGATCGTCATCGAAGCGCAGGCTGGAGCCTTCGACCGGTGGGGTCTGCGCGTCGGCGACGTCATCGAAGTACGCGATCAGGACCACTGACGATGACCGCCACCCTCTGGCTCGTCGCCACGCCAATCGGCAACCTCGGCGACCTGCAACCACGCGCCATCGAAGTACTGGCTGCCGCCGATCTCGTGTGCTGTGAGGACACTCGACGCACCGGTCTGCTGCTCCATCACGCCGGCATCAAAGCCAAACGGATGGCGGTGTGCAACGAGCACACCGAACACGACCTGATCGATCGAGTGCTGCGCGTGCTCGACGACGGCGGCGACGTCGCCGTGGTCAGCGATGCGGGCACGCCCGGCGTGTCGGACCCCGGCGAACGCCTCGTGCGCGCCGTGGTCGATTCGCCCCATGCCGTCAGCGCGGTGCCCGGACCCAGCGCGGCGATCATGGCCGTGACGATCAGCGGGCTCGACACCTCACGGTTCGTCTTCGACGGCTTCCTCCCACGCAAGGGCCGCGAACGCGGCGCCCGCCTCGCCGACGTTGCCGCCGAGCGTCGCACCACCGTGCTGTACGAAGCACCCCACCGGGCGCTGAAGACACTCGCCGATCTTGCTGACGTGTGCGGACCCGACCGAGTGGTCGTCGTGACTCGCGAACTCACCAAGCTGCACGAAGAAGTCGTCCGCGGCACGCTCGGCACCATCGACATCGGCGAACCACGTGGCGAATATGTCTTCGTCATCGAAGGTGTGCCCGTCGACGACACCCCCCTCACCGACGATGACATTCGGGCGCTCCTGACGACGGCACTCGAGAGCGGCCTGTCCAAGCGCGATGCCGCCGCCCACGTCGCCGCCGAAACCGGCCAACCCAAACGCGACGTCTACCAACTCACCCTGGACTGAGTGACGTCGGGGTCGGGACCAGCCGTCGCTGGAGCAGACGTCACTCGGACGTCACTCGGACGTCACTTGAGGTGGTCAAGCGTCGGGGGTCACTGCTCGGGGCATGAGCGACAACTGGCGGGACTGCGCGACGAGCACGCCCCTCGAGTCCCAGATCTCGCCCTCTTCGTCGAGCAGTCCGTCGTGGATGAACCGACAGCGGAACGCCACACGAAGCGGGCCGGGCGCGGGATTCCCACGCACGTGCACGGTCAACTCAACCGTTGGCACCCAGGCCATCGGGATACTTGAGTTGAAGATCGGCGGCGGGAACGCGTCAGCCGCGAGCAGCAATCCAATCGCATCGATCGGTTCCTCTGCGGCCAAGGCAAACCAACCGCGCACCGTTGGGTCACCCGTTGGCTCACCACGCCGAAAACCATCGTCCTCCGGGTGCAGTCGGCACGCAAGCCGATCCATCAAACCCGGCCCACCACTCTCGGCGGCGGGCTGCATCGGCGCGCAGTCCTCGAACGGCGTGACTTCGACCGGCCCCTCACGCTGGTAGCTCGGCCCGTCATCGGGGGCCTGCTCCCCGAACGTCCCCAGCAACTCAAGTGTCGGCTTGCCCTCCACCGTCATCGTCGCCCGAGCAGTCGCCAAACGCCGGCCCGATCGCACGACCTCAACGTCGATCTCGCACGGACCAGCAGGTCCGGGGCGCAGAAAGTGCGCTGTCAGCGACACCGGCGGACGACCAACCGTTTCGGTCATGGCACGCCCAGCAATCGCCATGAGATAACCGCCGTTGGCATTGCCGCCGATGTCCCACCCAGGATGAATCTCCGCCGAGTACCGGCCCGCCCCATCGTCGCCGACCGGCAGCACGGCCGTGGCCTGGGCGAACGCGTTGATAATCCCTGCAGGTCCGCTCATCGCGCTGACGGTATCGTGCAGAGGTGTCCCGGTTCTATGTGACGACTCCCATCTACTACGTCAACGCCGAGCCACACCTCGGCCACGCGTACACGACAATCATCGGTGATGCGCTCGCCCGATGGCACCGACTGCTCGGCGACGACGTCACGTTCCTCACCGGCACCGACGAGCACGGCCTCAAGATCCAGCAGGCCGCCGAGGCATCGGGCATGACCCCCCAGGAATTCACCGACTCGATCGCGCCGAAGTTCTCCAACGCTTGGGAACGCCTCAACATCACCAACGACGACTTCATCCGCACGACCGAGCCCCGCCACAAGGTAGCCGTCGCCGAACTCCTCCAACGCTGCTACGACGCCGGCGACATCGAACTCGACACCTTCGCTGGCAAGTACTGCGTCGCGTGCGAGGAGTACTACCAGGATGAAGAACTGGTCAGTGGGCCCAACGGGGACGACCTCTGCCCGATTCACCAACGGCCGGTCGAGTACTTCGAGGAAGAGAACTACTTCTTCCGCCTCTCAAGATTCGAAGACCGTCTCCTCGACTGGTATGCCAAGCACCCGACGGCGATGAAGCCCGAACATCGCGGCAACGAAGCAATCGGTCTGATCAAGTCCGGCCTGCGCGACTTCTCGATCAGC
This sequence comes from uncultured Ilumatobacter sp., assembly GCF_963980585.1. Taxonomy (NCBI): domain Bacteria; kingdom Bacillati; phylum Actinomycetota; class Acidimicrobiia; order Acidimicrobiales; family Ilumatobacteraceae; genus Ilumatobacter; species uncultured Ilumatobacter sp. Next base: position 112,373 of record NZ_CAXCAM010000004.1, on the reverse strand, counting down.
CGCACCTCGCTCGACTGGGGCATCCCCCTCCCGTGGGACGACAAGCACGTCGCCTACGTCTGGTTCGACGCCCTGACCAACTACCTCGCTGCGGTCGGATTCGGAGACGAGTCACAGGACTACACCGAGCGGTGGCCCGCCGACTACCACCTCATCGGCAAAGACATCGTCCGCCAGCACTGCGTCTACTGGCCGGCGATGCTCCTGTCCGCCGGCGTGGAACCGCCCAAGGGCTGGGCAATCGGCGGCTGGCTCCTCAGCGGCGGCGAGAAGATGAGCAAAACCTCGGGCAACGTGGTCAACCCGCTCGACCTGATCGACGACATCGGGCTCGACGGATTCCGCTACTACGTACTCGCCGACACTGCCTACGGCAACGACGGCGACTTCACCTGGGAAGGCCTCGTCAGCAGATACAACTCCGACCTCGCCAACAATCTCGGCAACCTGGCAGCCCGCGTCGCCACGGTGGTCGCCAAGAAATGCGATGGCCTCGGCACCGCTCCCAACCCTGACAGCCCGCTCGGCGCGGTTGCCGCAACCGCCTTCGAGCAGACTGCCGCGCAGTGGGATGAAGTGCAGCCAAGCAAGGCCCTCGACGCCACCTGGTCACTCATCCGCGCCACCAACGGGCACCTCGAGACGAACGAGCCGTGGAAGGCCGAGCCCGGCCCCGAGGTCGACCTGGTGATGGGCGACGCGCTCGAAGCCCTGCGCATCGTGGCCATCTTGTGCTCACCCGCGATTCCCGACACCGCCCAGGCCGTCTGGGAACGCATCGGCATGCCCGGCAAGGTCATCGACCAACGCCTCCCTGACGCCGCCACCTGGGGCCAATACGCCCCCGGCGCCACCGTCACCAAGGGCGACGCCCTGTTCCCCCGCATCAAAACATGAGCGCGAACCAACTGGATTGGATCGACTCGCACTGCCACATCCACGACGAAGGCATCCCCGACGGACCCGACGGCGCGGTCGCAGCGGCTGTCGAGATGGGCGTCGGCACATTGGTCACCGTTGGGTGTGATCGCGAGACGTCGCTTGCTGCGATCGAGGTGGCCAGCCGTCACGCCAACGTGTTCGCCACGGTCGGTCTTCATCCGCACGACGCGGTGAACGGTGTCGACACGATTGTCGACCTCCTCGACACACCGGGCATCGTCGCCGTCGGTGAAGCCGGGCTCGACTACTACTACGAACACTCCGAGCGCGACATCCAAAAGATCGCGTTCGCGGCACAGATTCAGCTCGCGCACGAACGCAAGCTGCCGCTCGTCATTCACACTCGCGATGCCTGGGACGACACGTTCGAAATTCTTGACGCCGAGGGCATCCCCGAGCACACGATCTTCCACTGCTTCACCGGTGGAGCGGACGAAGCCCGCCAGTGCCTCAATCGCGGCGCCGTGCTGTCGTTCTCCGGCATCGTCACGTTCCCGAGCGCCGCCGACGTGCAAGAGGCTGCTCAGCTGTGCCCGCTCGACTCGATGCTCGTTGAGACCGACAGCCCATACCTCGCTCCGGTTCCCCAACGCGGCAAGAAGAATCGGCCCGCGTGGGTGCCCCATGTCGGCCAGTTCATCGCCGACCTGCGCGATGTCCCCGTCAGCAGCATCGCCACGCACACTGCGGCCAATACGCGCCGAGTGCTGCCCGACATCACCTGACCGCACCACCCAGATACGCTCGGCAACGACGTAGCGGGGTGGTAGGTCACCGACCGGTGGCCTCCGACTGCCGAACGATTGACGACTGACCTGTGGCCCTCGACGACACCGACCGACGACGCTTCCTCCTCGTAGTGGTCGCGAGCTTGCTGGTCCTCCCCGCGCTGTGGTGGTTCAATCGCGACGACCCCTCAACGGCCCCCAACTCGACGTCGGGCGACGCCGTCGCTCTCGATTCGGGGACTGGGCAATCAAACCTTCCGAGCGAGCCGACGGTGATCGAACAGACACCGATCTTTCTTGACGGCCCGATGTCTGCAGTCGGCGGCATCTCCGAAATCGCGATCCCCAACGCGGATCCGCTGGAGACGATCATCACTCGCGCCACCTTCGGCAACCTCTCCGGAGCCAACGTCTGCTTCGCTCAGAACATCACGACCGGGCAAGAGGTCACCGTGACCAACCTCGACAACAATCGGTCAATCACCTGCCGCGTCACGCTCGCGCCAGCAACGCAGATCGCCGGCATCATTCTCCAGACCGCACAATTCGAGACGCTCGCTGACCTCACCGATGCGCCCATCCCCGTCCAGATTCGTCTGTAGCGCGTTGTGACACACTCACGCCCGAGAATCAACGATCTCCTCGCGGAGCATTCGCTCGCACCGAGACGCGATCTGGGGCAGAACTTCGTTGCCGACCCGAACACCGTGCGCCGGATCGCCGACCTTGCCCGCGTCGGGCCCGGCGACCGGGTCGTCGAGATCGGCGCCGGGCTCGGCTCACTCACACTGGCCCTGGCCGACACCGGTGCCGCGGTGACCGCGCTTGAGGTCGATCGAGGGGTCGTGCCCGTCTTGCGCGAGATCGTCGCAGACCGACCAAACGTCGAGGTGATCGAAGGCGACGCCATGCGCCTCGACTGGAACTCCACGCTCGATCCGAATCATCGGTGGGTCCTCGTGGCCAACCTCCCGTACAACGTGGCAACGCCACTCGTGTGCGATCTCCTCGACGAGGTCCCTCAGGTGCAACGGATTCTGGTCATGGTGCAGCGCGAGGTTGCAGAACGCTTCGCCGCACCGGTTCGGACAAAGGGCTACGGCGCGGTCAGCGTCAAGGCCGCCTACTGGGGGTCGGCCCGAATCGTCGGCCTCGTGCCCGCAACGGTGTTTGTTCCCCGCCCCAACGTCGAGTCCGCACTCGTCGAGATCACCCGTCACGATCCGATGCCGGATCATCTCGCGGCAGCTGACCCCGAGCAGCTCTTCACGCTGGTGAAGACCGCATTCGGCCAACGGCGCAAGATGTTGCGCAAGTCGCTGAGCGGCGTGGTCCAGGCCGAACAATTCGAGGCTGCCGACGTGGTCGGCACCGCCCGACCCGAAGAACTCGACGTCGATGCGTGGGTTCGTTTGGCAGCGATTGTGCATGGCTGACATCGGCGCCCCCGGCTCATGGCGCGCACACGCCAAACTGACCTTGACACTGAAGATGACCGGACTCCGCGACGACGGTTTCCACCTCATCGACGCTGAGATGGTCAGCCTCGATCTGCACGATGTCCTCACGTTTGATCCATCTCGATCGGGACTCTCGGCGACAGGACCGTTCTCCAACGGCGTGCCGACCGATGACTCGAACCTCGTCGCTCGCGCGCTCGCCCTCGGCAACACCTCCGCACACGTCAACATCGACAAACACATTCCACACGGCGGCGGGCTCGGTGGCGGCTCCACCGACGCCGCCACTGCGCTCCATTGGGCCGGTTACCCCGTCGACGCTGAGTCGCTCGCACAAGCCGCAGATCTCGGAGCCGACATCAGCTTCTGCCTCATTGGGGGCCGAGCCCGAGTGACTGGCATCGGCGAAGTGATCGAACCACTCCCGCATATCGATCAGGCTGTGACGCTCATCATTCCCCCGCTGGCGGTCAGCACGCCAGCCGCGTACCGAGCATGGGACGACCTCGGCGGCCCAACCGTCGACGGACCCAACGACCTCGAACCCGCAGCCCTTGCGGTCGAACCACAGCTGACATGGTGGCGCGACGCGATCACTGATCGGACCGGCACAGCGCCGACACTCGCAGGGAGCGGTGCCACCTGGTTCACCGAGGGCAAACACAGCAACGCCCTCATCGACTTGGTCGACAAGGGCGCAACGGTTGTAGTGGCACACGTGGTGCCGTCAGATGTGGCCACGAATCAGGCGCACTGAGCGCCCGACCGCGGGATGAAACGAACTATTTACGACGCTGGTGGCGCGTGCGGCGCAGCATCTTCTTGTGCTTCTTCTTCCGCATACGCTTGCGACGCTTCTTAATCAACGAACCCATAAGGCAGACCACGCTACCGGTCCCATCTCGCAAGCGGTCACTCTGTGCTGGGCATCGAGCAACTCACATCTCAACGCACCCAATCGGTTGTGCGGACCGCCCACTCCGGTAGCTTGTCGGCTGATCCACTCCGGGGTCGTCTAACGGCAAGACAGCGGTTTTTGGTGCCGAGAATGGGGGTTCGATTCCTCCCCCCGGAACCATGAGTGTTTCCGCAATTGTCCTCGCTGCTGGGGAAGGCTCTCGCATGCGATCGAGTCGCCCGAAGCCCCTCCACCTCATTTGCGGGCGGGCGATGGTGGTTCATGTGATCCACGCGCTTGAGAAACTCCAGCCGACTCGCACCGCCGTCGTGGTCGGTCACCAGGCTGAGGCCGTCACGAAGAAGGTCACCGAGCGCGCTCCGGCCTGGGCCAACGTGGCGTTCGTCGAGCAGCTCGAACAAAACGGTACGGGCGATGCAGCAGCCATCGGCATGACGGCATTCGACGGCGACGATTACGACGACGACGCCACCATCGTCATCCTGCCCGGCGACACTCCCCTGCTCGAGGCTGACACGCTCGACGAGCTGGTCGCCACCCATGTCGCCAACCAAAACGCGTGCACTCTGCTGACCAGCGTGCTCGACGACCCGACCGGATATGGCCGGATCGTCCGCAAGAAAGACGGCCAGGTCGCTCGCATCGTCGAACAGCGCGATGCCTCGCCCGACGAACTCGACATCAAAGAGTGGAACACCGGCATCCTGTGTTTCCGCCGCGACTTGCTCGGGCCGGCGCTGCGCAATCTCACCACCGACAACGCCCAGGGCGAGTACTACCTCACCGATGTCGTCGCTGCTCTGGCCGGCATGGGCCATCGTGTCGGCGCGGTGCAGGCCGATGCTGCCGAGACGCAAGGCGTCAATGACCGGTGGCAGCTTGCGCTCGCCGAACGTGAGCTGCGCAACCGCACCAACCGCCACTGGCTCCTCAACGGCGTCACGATGCTCGACCCCCGCCAGACGTTCATCGATGTGAACGTCACGATCGGTCGTGACGTCACGCTGTACCCCGGCACGATGTTGCAAGGATCGACCGTCATTGGTGACGGCTGCGAGCTGGGCCCCGACACACGTCTCTCCGACTGCACAGTCGGCACCGGCGCCGTCGTTGAACACAGCGTCGGCCACAGCGCCGAGATCGGCAACGACGCCGTCGTTGGTCCGTATGTGCATCTGCCTGCGGGTTCCGCGGTCCTTTCGAACGCGACGACCGGCGCGTTCTACACTGCCCCCGTCGGGTAGTTCCCGACGCCACCCGACCACACAATCACCTGGGACTTCCACATGGAAAAGGTCACCACCAAGCGCCTCGCTCTCTACACGGGTCGTACCCATCCTGCACTCGCTCAGGAGGTGGCCCAGCATCTCGACATCGAAGTCGGCAGCGACAATCTCGTCGAGTTCGCCAACGGCGAAGTGCGTTGCAGCTTCGGTGAGTCCGTGCGCGGCACCGACGTGTTCATCATGCAGACCCACTACGGCGTCGACAATCGATCGGTCAACGACTCGATCATGGAACACCTGATCATGATCGATGCTGCCTCACGTGCATCGGCCAAGCGCATCACGGCGGTCGTCCCGTTCTACGGCTACGCCCGCCAGGACCGAAAGGCCGCCGGGCGAGAGCCGATCACCGCACGCCTCGTCGCTGACATGTTCAAGGCCGCTGGTGCCAAGCGAATGATCTCGATCGATCTTCACTCCGGTCAGATCCAGGGCTTCTTCGACGGTCCGGTCGACCACCTCACCGCCATGCCCGTGCTCGAGGCGTACGTCCGGGAGAACTCGACCGCACCGGTGATCGTGTCGCCCGATGCCGGCCGCATCAAAGTGGCCGAACGAATGGCACAGCACCTCGGCGACATCGGTGCTGACCTGGCCTTTATCTACAAGCGCCGCCCAAAGGGCACGACCAACGTGGCTGAGGCCGCCGAGGTGATGGGCGACGTCGAAGGGCGCACATGCGTGCTGACCGACGACATGATCGACACCGGCGGCACCATCGTGGCTGCCGCCGAGCTGCTGATGAAGCGCGGCGCCAAGAACGTGTGGGCCATGGCGACTCACGGTGTCTTGTCAGGTCCGGCGATCGATCGGCTCAAGAACAGCCCCCTCGAAAAGGTCGTCCTGACCAACACGCTGCCGCTCCCTCCCGAGAAGCAGCTCCCGAACATCGAAATCCTCTCGGTTGCGCCGCTGATCGCAGAAGCGCTCGGCGCGGTGTTCGACGACACCAGTGTCAGCGACATCTTCGACGGCGAAAACCTCTCGTAGCAGCCTCCCTGCCCCTGTCGCCCCAGGTGCCCCCGGCCCCAGCCGCCAGGTCTCGAGCGCCAGCCCCAGCGGACCGCACCCGTGTCCCGAAAAATGACAGTTGAGCGTCGCTGACCGACGCTGAGCCCACACATTTCGTGTCAATCGGCCGCTTCGCCAGAAATGTGCGGGAATAATGTGCGGCGAGCGACGCTGCGGCCACATTTTTCGAGCGGGGGTGGGGTGTGGAGCGGAGTGGGTGAGCGCGCGAGGGGATGGGAGAAGCGGGCGATAGCGTTGCTGCCTGCTGTACCGACGCGCACTCTGGGCGTCACCTGAGATCTCCACCTGAATCAAGGACCGAAAACCATGTCTGAGACTGTTCTTCTCGCCGAATCTGGCCGCACAACTGGGAGCGCCACGGCGCGCCGTCTGCGTGCCGATGATCGCATCCCCGGCGTCGTCTACGGACACGGCATGGACCCGGTCAGCGTGACCGTCGTTCGTCGCGACCTCCGTGTTGCACTGTCGGGCGCCGCTGGCCTCAACACCATCCTCGACCTCACCGTCGACGGCGAGGTGTACCCGACCCTCGTGAAGGACATCCAGCGCCACCCGGTGAAGCGCAACGTCCAGCACATCGACTTCATTCAGGTCAACCTGAACGAAGAAGTCACCGTTGCTGTGCCAGTGCGCCTCGAGGGCGAAGCCAAGGCCGTCGAGGCCGATGGCGGACTCGTCGACCTCACGATGACTGAACTCGAAGTGGTCACGACACCGCGCAATATTCCCGACGAAGTGGTCATCGATGTCTCCGACATGGACATGGACACCACCATCCGCGTCTCTGACATCCCGCTGCCCGCAGGCGTCACCGCCGCAGCTGACCCGGAGTTCCCGGTCGTCACCGTCCTCACGATGCGTACCCCGGTGCTCGACGCCGAGGAAGCCGCAGCCGAAGCCGCAGCCGAAGAGGGCGAAGAGGGCGACGCAGCCGGCGACTCCGCTGGCGACGACTCCGATTGAGCGAGCGAGCCACTCGGCTCGGCTCACCGCTCGTCCTCATCCGGATTGCACTGACGGATCACACTGACATGGGCCTCTTTGGACGCGTCGGTAAGGGTGATCCGTTTGACTGGCTCGTCGTCGGTCTCGGCAACCCTGGCCCGAAATATGTTGGCACGCGCCACAACGTCGGCGAAGATGCCATCAAGGTGCTCGCCGAACGCACGGGTTCGACACTCAAAGGCGGTCGCGACAACGCGCTGCTCGCCGAAACACGTCTCCGCGGGCCCGACGGTGACGAACGCGTCGTCCTCGCGTTTCCCATCACGTACATGAACCAGTCTGGCCAGGCAGTCGGGGCACTTGTCCGCCGATTCCGCATCGCCACCGCTGAGCAAATCATCGTGGTGCACGACGAACTCGACCTCTCGCCCGGCGAACTGAAGGTCAAGGTCGGTGGCGGACTTGCCGGGCACAACGGACTGCGCTCGATGAAGCAGCACCTGCACACGCAGGACTTCATCCGCGTCCGCATCGGCGTCGGCAAACCTCCATCGGGTGCCGGCAAGAACTACGTACTGTCGAAGGTTCCCAAACGCGAGCGAGAACTCCTCGACGTCACGATCGCCGATGCCGCCGACGCGGTGGAAATGATCGTGTCCGACGGGGTCGATGCCGCAATGCAGCGATACAACGTCAAGCGATGACGACGCCGCTTCCCGGTACACCTGGCACGGCTCCCACCGAGCACAGCCACGCCCCACTCGAATCACTGCCCGGACTGCTCCGCGACGAACCCGGCCTGACCCGTGCCCTCGGCGACCCCAGCGCACGGCTCGCGGTCGTTGAGGTCGCCCGTCCGATCTCCATCGCAGCGCTCGCTCACCTGTCGAGTCGGCGGCCCCTGGTCGTGGCATGCCCCACCGGGACAATGGCGGGCCAGCTCGTCGATGACCTTGCTCAGTTCGTACCTGCCGGCGACGTCGTCATGTTCCCCGGCTGGGAGACCCTCCCGTTCGAGCGAGTGAGCCCAAGCGTCGAGACCATGGGACAACGACTCGAGGTCTTGTGGCGGCTGCATCGTGGGGACCGAGCGCCGAAGATCATCGTCGCCGGAGTTCGCTCATTGCTCCAGAAGCTGGGACCGGGGGCGACCACGGTCGAGCCGATCGCGGTCCGGCCCGGTATCGAGATCGACCCGGAGGCACTGGCCAGACAACTCGTCGAGTTCGGCTACCGGCGTGAGGAACTGGTCGAACATCGCGGCGAGTTCGCGCGGCGGGGCGCCATCTTCGATGTGTACCCGTCAACGGCCAATGCACCGATCCGAATCGACCTGTGGGGGGACGAAGTCGACCGACTCACACGCTTCGGGGTCAACGACCAACGTTCGACCGACGACCTCGCCGAGGCGACGATCTTTCCAGCCCGCGAGCTCATGCCAACTGACGATGTGCGCGAACGAGCTGCCGGTCTGGTGGCCAGCGAGCCGTGGGGTCGCGAACAGTGGGAACGGTTGGCCGAAGGAGCCCACTTCGATGGCATGGAGAGCTGGCTGCCATGGCTGATCGACAGCGACCGTCTCCTCACCGACGTCTTGCCGGCCGACGCGAAGGTGCTCCTCGTTGAGCCCCGGCGCATGCTCGATCGAGCCAAAGACCTCATCGCCGAAGAAGACGACCTCGCTCGCACGCTCGCCGGAACCTGGGCACGCGACCCGGACAAGTCGTTCCCGCGGCTGCACGCCGATCCTGAAACGTTGCTGTCCAGCGACACAGCGAGCTTCTGGTCACTCGACTCCACGCCAGACTCTCCCGACACACCGGTCGTCGAAGCGTCGGGCTGGGGCCCTGTGGGCGGCGACGGGTCGGGTCTCACGGATCGTCTGACCCAGCTGATCAGCAACGGCTACCGCGTCGTGGTCGCTGCCGACGGCTCCGGTTCGGCCGACCGGCTTCACTCGCTCCTGCTCGACCAGGGTCTTGACTTCCCCGTCCGCAAGCAGCCAGCGGACCCTGACGACGTCCTGCGCCTCGGTCCCGGCGGACACATTGTCGTGGCGCCCCTGCACCGAGGCGCGACGTTGCCCAACGCGAAGATCTCGATCGTTGCCGAAAGCGACCTGACCGGCCGCCGGCGGGCCCACCGTAAGGCGCGCCGCCAACCCAAGCGCGATGCGGCATCAACGTTCGAAGACCTCAAGACCGGCAGCTACGTCGTGCACCACCAGCACGGCGTGGGCAAGTACGAAGGCATGGTCAAACGGGCCATCGGCGGTGTCGAACGCGACTATCTGCTCATTGGGTACAAGGGCGGCGACAAGCTGTATGTCCCGTCAGATCAGATCGACTCATTGCGCCAATACGTCGGCGGTGAGGCACCTGCCCTCCACAAACTCGGTGGGTCGGAATTCGCGAAGGCCAAGAGTCGCGTCAAGTCCGAGGTCCGCCAGATCGCGCAGGAACTGGTGCTGCTCTACCAGCAGCGTGTCACCGCTCAGGGTCACTCCTTCGCGCAAGACACGCCGTGGCAGGCCGAGATGGAAGATGCCTTCCCGTTCGTCGAGACACCGGATCAACGCAAGGCGATCGATGACATCAAAGGCGACATGGAACGCGAGTTCCCCATGGACCGCCTCGTCTGCGGCGACGTCGGCTTCGGCAAGACCGAAATCTCGATCCGCGCTGCGTTCAAAGCCATCCAAGATGGCAAACAGGTCGCCGTCCTCGCACCGACCACGCTGCTCGCAACCCAGCACGGCAACACCTTCGCCGACCGGTTCGCGGGCTATCCCATTCGAGTCGAGGTGCTGTCCCGATTCCTCACCGCCAGCCAGGCCAAGAAAGTCATCACCGAGGTCAAGTCGGGTGAGATCGACTGCGTCATCGGAACCCATCGCCTGCTCGCCGCGGACATCAACTTCAAGGACCTCGGTCTGCTCGTCGTCGATGAAGAGCAGCGGTTCGGAGTGCAGCACAAAGAGAAAATGAAGAAGATGAAGACAAACGTCGACGTCCTCACCCTCACCGCCACCCCGATTCCACGCACCCTCGAAATGAGCCTCGTCGGCATCCGCGACCTGTCGCTGCTCCAGACACCACCGGCGGAACGCCAACCGATTCTGACGTTCGTCGGCGAGTACGACGAACGCGTGGCGATCGAGGCGATTCGCCGCGAACTCTTGCGGGAGGGGCAGGTCTTCTGGGTCCACAACCGGGTCCGTTCCATCGACACTGCCGCGGCGCGGCTCCGCCAGCTCGTCCCCGAGGCCCGCATCGCCGTCGCGCACGGGCAGATGGACGAAGCAACACTCGAGACCGTCGTCCAAGACTTCTGGGACGGCCAATACGACGTGCTCGTCTGCACGACAATTATCGAGTCGGGCATCGACATGCCCTCGGTCAACACGCTCGTCGTCGAACGCTCGGACCTGCTTGGCCTTGGCCAGATGCACCAGCTGCGCGGCCGGGTCGGCCGATCAGGACAGCGTGCATACGCCTACCTGTTCCATCCGCGCGACAAGGTGCTGACCGAGGAGGCCTACGAGCGCCTCCGGACCATCGGCGAGTCGACCGAACTCGGGTCCGGCTTCAAGATCGCGATGCGCGACCTCGAGATCCGCGGAGCGGGCAGCCTGCTCGGCGAGTCGCAGTCCGGGCACATCGCGGCGGTCGGCTACGACCTCTATTGCCAAATGGTCACCGAAGCGGTCAGTGAAATGAAAGGCGAGCCGCCCAAGAACGCCCCCGCCGAGATCAAACTCGACGTGCCGACCGACTCGTTCCTCCCGCCGGACTACGTCACCAAGGAAGAGCTGCGGCTCGAGGCCTACCGCCGGCTGGCCGGCGTCGAGACCGACGCACAGGTCGACGACATTCGCACCGAATGGGAAGATCGCTACGGCCCACTCCCCGAGCCAGCCGAAGCCCTGCTGCAGGTCGGCTACCTGCGCGCCGAGTGTCACCGGCTCGGTCTGCGCGACATTCAGATCTCGGCGACTGATGCCAAGCTCAGCCCGCTCGAACTCAAGATGAGCGAGTCAATGCGGCTGCGACGCCTGTCGAAGGGCGCCAAGTTCAAAGAAGACCTTGGCCAACTGGTCGTGCCGATCCCCCGCCGGAATCCCGACGGCACGAAGGCTGATGCCGCCACCTTCCTCGTGAAGTTCTTGCGCGATCTCGTCGAAGCCCCCGATCAGGACGACTTGGTGCCAGGCACCAAGTCGTCCTGATCGACGGCATCATCGCTGAAAGAGGACGACTTGGTGCCTGGCACCAAGTCGTCCTTGTATCGTTCGGGTGGTGAAGCGCCGCTCTCCGATCACCCTGCTTGTTCTTGCTGCTACCACCCTCACCGCTGGCTGCACCACGTTCTCCGACAACGATCTTGCGGCGCGAGTCGACGACGCGGAGTACAGCCGCGACGAACTCATCACCGAGTTACAAGAACTCGGCGCGACCGATGAACAGCTTGCCAGCGCCGATATCGCCCGTAGCCAAGTCAGCGGCTGGATCGCCGAACGCGTGAGTGAGGCATCGGATCCCACTCTCGCCGCTGCCGCCTATGCCAACGGAGTCTTCGAAAGCGGGAGTATCTGTGTCGAGGCCGTCGGGATGTCCACCCCCGCCGATGCAGAGGCAGTCATCGCCGAGCTTAAGAGTGGCGCTGACTTTGCCGACCTCTTCGCCTCATTCAATGTGAATGACCAGCTCGCTCAGTCAGACGGTCGAATTGGGTGCTTAACCATCACCCAACTGCCGCTCGGCGTCGACGACCCACTCGCCGACTCCATCACCATGCTCAATGCGAATGAGCCGTATGCCACCGCCATCATTCCCGACGCCGCGCCGGACGGAGACCTCTACGTGGTCAGCCGGTTCATTCCATACAACGAACTCGGCCCCGACGACACGCCCATCGTTGCCGGAGCACTCGGCGCCGACTCCCTCGGCCTCGACGTCTACGTCGATCCGCAAATCGGCACCTACGACAACGCCACCGCCACAGTCATTCCGCTCGTCTGAGCCGGACATCGCTGATGCCCTCACCCCACACCGCGGCCCGCATCGTTGTTGTCGGTCTCGGTCCGGGCAGCACACAGCACATCACCGATGAGGCACGCGTCGCCATCGACCGCATCCCCCACAGGCATCTGCGCACCTCGGTGCATCCCTCGGCTCATCTTGTTCCCGACGCCACCGCACACGACGACCTCTACGAGACCGCTGATTCCTTCGACGACGTCTACGTCGAGATCACCAATCGCTTGATCGAGGCCGCGCGCGAACACGGCGAGATCCTCTACGCCGTCCCCGGTTCACCGCTGATACTTGAACGCACAGTGCGCTACCTACAGGAACGCGCATCGGACGATGAGGGCATCGAAGTCGACATCCTTCCGGCGATGTCGTTTCTCGATGTCGCGTGGGCCCGGCTTGGCATCGATCCGGTCGAGGCAAGCGTCCGGCTCGTCGACGGCCACGAGTTCGCAACCGCTGCGGCCGGCGAACGCGGCCCCCTCCTCGTCGCCCACACTCATGCCAACTGGGTACTGAGCGACATCAAGCTGGCGGTCGAAGGTGCCGACGGCGCCGACCCGGTCGTGATCTTGCACGCGCTTGGGACCGACGACGAACAGATCGTCCACACGACGTGGGCCGAACTCGACCAGACCATCGAGGCCAATCACCTCACCTCGATCTACATCCCGCAGCTCGCAGCGCCCGTCGGGCAGGAATACGTGCGCTTCCACGAACTGACCCGGACGCTGCGCGAGCAGTGTCCGTGGGACATCGAACAGACCCACGAGACCCTGATCCCCTTCTTGCTCGAAGAGACCTACGAGGTCGTCGACGCACTCCATGCTCTCGACCCCGACAACCCTGCAACCGACGACGACCTCATCGAGGAACTCGGCGACCTGCTGTTTCAGATCGAGTTCCACGCAACGATTGCTGAACAACAAGGTCGATTCACGATCGCCGACGTCACGCAGGGCGTGCACGACAAGCTCGTTCGCCGCCACCCGCACGTCTTCGGGCCCAAGGACGGCGACATGGCCAATGCGGGCGACACCGACACCGTGCTCAGCAACTGGGACGAGATCAAACGCGTCGAGAAGAACCGCACGTCGGTGTTCGACGGAATCCCACGATCACTGCCGTCGCTGGCGTATGCCCAAAAAGTTGGACGCAAGGCCTCAAAGGTCGGCTTCGACTGGCCCAACGTCGACGGAGCATTTCCGAAGATCGTCGAAGAGACCGGTGAACTGAGCGAAGCAGTCGGGCAGGGCGACAACGATGCTGCAACCGATGAGCTCGGTGACTTGTTGTTCGCCGTTGTCAACGTGGCGCGACACCTCGGCATTGACGCTGAGCTGGCACTCCGCGCAGCCAGCGACAAGTTCCGGTCACGTTTCGAATCGGTCGAGCAGTTGGCTGCGCAACGGTCGATTGACTTGCGCACGAGCAATCTCGAGATCCTCGATGGGCTCTGGGACGAAGCGAAACTCATCGTGAGCAACCCGCCGAACTGACCACGCTGGCCGTGTTCAACCCGAGCGCAACAGACCGGTTCGTATCGAAAACCTAGGCGTCGTGGACGTTGTCGATTTCGGGGGAATCCTCTGGACCCGGGACGGGCAGTGCAGCCAGGTCACCGAGCGTTTGCTCCCACTCGGCCCGCCAGCGACGCCACCGCAGGTCGATCACCTCATCGAAGACGGTGATCGCTCGCCAGGTCGAGAACACAAACACCGACATCGGCACGGCATACACGACACCGGTTTGCAGGAGTCGCTCAGACGTCTCGAGTCCATCCTCGGCGAGCAGACCACCGAGCCAGACCGACACCACGACGAGACCGCCGATACCGGACAGCAAGGGGGCGAAGAACCATCGGAGCATGACCCGGTGGGGCGCACCAACACGAGATGCCTGCCGCGAGTGGTATCCGAACGGCAGCCAGAGCAGCCCAAGACCAGCGAACACCGTCGCGACCAAGATCGTCACCGCAGCAAGGTCCTCGGAGTCGTTCAGCCGTTCATCGAGCCAACGCGCCACAGCGATCGCTCCGAACGGAGCGGCCGCAGCCAACAGCCACAGCGCAACCGCCATCGAGCCACTCGAGCGCCTTTGGTACCGCGATGCGGGAACGATTCGCCCCGCATTCCCCATCGCCAAGAAACTCCACAGGAGAAGCGGCACACCGGCGAGGCCATGGGCAGCCGATACCGCCGTTGAGAGTGCGCCATCACCCAGCGCACCCTGGTACTCAGTCCAGAGCGTGGCGCCCATTGCGACGCAGAGCGAGACAACCACAGCCGAGCGGAGCCACCAGGTGGGGACCAGCGCGGGCGGCGGGTCCGACCGGAGCGGCAAGAAGTCCGACGGATCGCCGCTCGTCTGCGATGCGGCCGACAACGTCAACGGGGCAATGGCTGCAGCAGTGGCAGCGGGGCGAGGTGCAGCATCAACGAAGTCGATCGGCGACGTCGTCTGAAGTGGCGGAATGAGGGGCGGTCCGGGCGAGACGGCGACGTTTGCGCCACCACTCAGGCGCGGCGGGAGCGGCTGCTGATCGACAGGCAACTGGTCAAACGGAGGCGTGAACGCCGACGGCTCTGCTTCAGACATGTTCGGATCATTCATGAGGCACCCGCTCCTCAGATCTCAGGTGAGCCCATCTGAGGCGCTGACGACATCGCAGATCGCGACGCCTCGGTCTGGCGACCCTCAGCGACAAGCGAATTGTGGCGCATCGCCACGTGAGTGGTCGCGTCGGTCAGTGCACGCATGGCACCGGCGGCGGCGAACATCGCGAGGAGCTGCAACATGGCGCCGATTGCCAGGTATCCGGCGAGCCGAGCGACCTGGGTTGACTCCACTGATGCATCAGCAGTTGACAGACCGCCGAGACCCTGCACCTGGACCAGCAGCACCACACCGATCGCCCACAAGATACGAAGCAGTTGGCGTCGCGCCCCGATCGAGCCGGCACCGCGGTAGAGCAGGAAGACGGGGATGGCCAAGAAGAACGCCTGGATTGCGAACCCCAAGATCACCTCGCCAACCGAACCGTCGGCAACCAAGCTGGCCCCGGCGATCGACACACCGACCGCAGCGATCGGCCACGCCGCGGCGGCCAGGATGGGATTGCGTCGGCGCATCGAGGCAAGACGGATATTGGTGATGGCCAGGAACGACCAGATCATCGCGAGCACGAGCAAGCCGAACGCAACGTTGCGCTCGAACATATGGAGCAGCGATACGACGTCCCATGCCCGGTCACTTTGTGCTGGCAGGAGAACCCCGTCCTGTGTCTCTTGCCAGAACAAGAACACTACGAACGCACCGATGAGACTGAGCAGGCTGAGGCCCGCGAGAACGGCAGTGATCGCGACACCGAGGACATGCGTGCCGGGCAGTTGATTGATGTAGCCGTGCTGACGCAGTGCCTTATGGTTCGGTCCGCCGCCGGCGGTCAGCGAGAGGGAACGGCTCCTCCGCTTCGACACCGCCGTCGGCACACCAAGCCGACGATCGAAGGCACGCTCGACATCTGCTTCGACAGCGGCAGCTGCGCGCCAGCCGAGCGCCACGACCACGACGGCCGGCACGATTGCTGCCACACCGATCACCCAGGCCGGGGCGAGCCCCTCAACATCGTCACCAAACGCTCCACCGACACGGAGGCCGGCAATCATCGCGACGCCAACGGCCGAGAGCACGACAGGCACCGAAATCCATTCGGCGAATCGAATTCCTCGGCCTCCGACCTTGCGCACGACCCCGCTCATGTAGGTGACCGGGGAGTACATCAGCGGAAGCGTCAGCACGATGGCGCCGAGAGCAAGCATCAACGGCAAGGACGACTCAGTTCCTTCGGACGGCGTGTTGAGCCGATCGGAGAGGTACGTCACCGCAGCGGCTGCGCCTGCAACGAAAGCCAGTGGAACCAACCAGGTCATGGCCGCGTAGCTCGGATCAGGGAGTTCCTGAGTGCGCGCTGGGTCAACGAGGCGTCGAGCATTCTCGGTCACCACCCATGTCCACACAACCACGCTTGCTGCGGCGATCGTCGCGAGGAGCATCGCCAGCATCGACAAAGATGCGAGGCGATCCTGCGCGGTCATCACGCGTGCTGACTGCCAGGCAAACAGCAGCATCGCGCCGGCTGTGCCACCGACTGCGAGCATGCGCAACGGCAGCATCGGCAAACGAGTGGGGAGTTCCGTTCCGACCGGAGCAGCCGAGACTGACGTCGTGCCTCGCTCGCCAGCTGGTCGTGGCTGCCCGGGAAGGCTCAGAGCAGCATCGGCCGGCAGATTGACGCGAATCTGAGGCTGCGCTGGCTGCGCCATCGTCGGAGTAACCCCGGCCGTGGGAGCAACCCTGGCCATCGGCGCGGGCAACGGATCAATGGTCGGCACCGCGATCGGAATGCTCGCGAATGGAGTGATGGGACTCGGCGGCGCGAGCGGGCGAACAGGCAGCGCGGCGGGTGCTGCAGCAGGCGTGGGTGCCGCGGCTGGAGCGACCGGAGCAGCAGCGGGGGGAGCCTGCACTGTCCGTGCAGCAGCATTGCCGAGTGCTGCTTCGAGCTGGGAGACCGGGCCGACCGACGGGTGAACAGCGGGCGATGTCAACGGCAACCCCGCCGACGGCTCGACGACGGGAACAACATCGAGGGGGAGCCCGCTCGGTGACGGCTGGGTCAGAACGTCGCTTCCTTCGAGGGGAACCATGTCGAAGACGACAGACTCTCCATTGTTCTGAGGCTCTGATTCCTGCAGGCGCGAATCAGTCGGTTCCATGACCGATCATCGGCACCGCACCCGATGACCTTGAGAATTTCTTTCCAGACTCTGATTCGAGACACGCGGCATGGCCACCCAGCGGGCAGACTCGACAGGTGCGGCTCCAACTCGCCAGTCCGTCAGACCACCCATTGATCAGCGGCCTGCCCTTCACCGAACGACTCACCGACTGGTCATTGCCGCGCATGCACGGCGTGCTCGGACTCCATCGCCATGTCGTGCGCTTGATCGAACTCGGCGATGTCAGCTACGTCATCAAAGAGCTTCCCAACCATCTGGTCGAGCGGGAATACCGACTCCTGCATCAGCTGGAAGACGACGGCCTCCCCACCGCCGAAGTCGTCGCTGCCGTCACCGGCAAGGCCGACAACGTCGACGGCATGCTGATCACTCGCCACCTCGACTACTCCATTCCGTACCGCACGCTGCTGTCCGGTCGAGGCCTCACCATCCCGTACCTCGGCGAACGCGTCCTCGATGCCATGGCCGGCCTGCTCGTACGCCTCCACCTCGCTGGCTACTTCTGGGGAGATTGCTCGCTCTCCAACACACTGTTTCGACGCGACGCTGGAGCCCTGTCGGCCTACGTGATCGATATCGAAACGGGCGAACACTACGACACGCTGAGCGACGGTCAACGCACGTTCGACCTCCAGATCGCCACCGAAAACTTCGCCGGCGGACTGCTCGACCTCCAGGCCGGTGGCCGCCTCGCTGCCGACATCGACCCGTGGGAAACGACACAGCTCCTTGAGGAGCGCTACTCAAATCTCTGGAACGAACTCACCGCCCCCGCCAACTTCGCGATCGGTGAGACATTCCGGATCGAGCAGCGACTCGAGCGCTTGCACGACCTGGGGTTCGATGTCGAAGAGATGGACATCGTCGGCAACCCGACCGAGGGTCAGATGCGTTACATTCCGCGTGTCGTCGAACACGGCTACCACAGCCAACGCCTCAAGAATCTGACTGGGCTTGAGACGACCGAAAACCAGGCTCGCCGCCTCCTCGGCGACATCCGCGCGTTTGGAGCGGAACTCCATCATCGCCGCGCAGTCGAAATGGCCAGCACCGGTGTTGCGCTGCGATCACTTCCGGAGAACGTCGTGGCCGTGCGCTGGCTCGACCAGCAGTTCGAGCCACTGATCGCCAGCGTTCCCCCATCCATGTTCGCCAAGCTCGAGCCAGCCGAGTTGTATCACCAGCTCCTCGAGCACCGCTGGTTCCTGTCAGAGCAGCGCGGCGCCGACGTGTCACTCCAAGCTGCACTCGACTCCTACATCCCCGACGTCCTCGTCGACGCGCCCGACGAAATCGTGAGCGTCACCGACGTTGAGGCCAGCGCAGAGCAGCAGAGCATCAGCCTGCTCGACGACGCCTGAACCCCAAACCGCCTCTCCTCTCCCCCGGGCACCAGCGATCGAACACTTCCCAACAGGGCCAGCACCACTCGTCCCAGCGCTCTACGCTTGGCAGAAGTATGAGTGAAATTCAGAACATCGTCGGCCGCGAGATCCTTGATTCACGGGGCAACCCGACAGTCGAAGTCGAAGTCGAACTCGACTCGGGTGCAATCGGTCGCGCTGCGGTCCCGTCCGGCGCCTCGACCGGCGAACACGAAGCCGTCGAGCTGCGCGACGGAGGAGACCGCTACATGGGCAAGGGTGTCTCCAACGCGGTCGGCTTCGTCAACACCGAAATCGCTGATGCACTCGACGGATTCGACGCGCTCGACCAACGGATCATCGACCAGGTCATGCTCGACCTCGATGGGACCGACAACAAAGCCCGATTCGGCGCCAACGCCATTCTCGGCACCAGCCTCGCCGTGGCCAAGGCCGCAGCAATCGAGCTCAACATGCCGCTCTACGCCTACGTCGGCGGCCCGAACGCACACGTCCTGCCGGTGCCCATGATGAACGTCATCAACGGTGGCAGCCACGCCGACAACTCGATCGACTTCCAGGAATTCATGGTGATGCCCGTCGGCGCGCCGAGCTTCTCCGAAGCCCTGCGGTGGGGCACCGAGACATATCACGTGCTCAAGCAGGTGCTCCACGATCGCGGTCTGTCGACCGCAGTCGGCGACGAAGGCGGGTTCGCCCCCAACCTGTCGTCCAACGAAGAAGCGATCACCACCCTGCTGGAAGCCATCGAGAAGGCTGGCTTCACGCCCGGCGAGGACATCTCGATCGCACTCGATCCGGCCGTGTCGGAGATCTTCGAAGACGGCGCCTACCACCTCACCCACGAGGGCAAGGTCCTCTCCCCCGACGAGATGGCCGGCTACTGGACCGAAATGGTCGACAAGTACCCGATCGTCTCGCTCGAAGACGCCATGGACGAAAACGATTGGGACGGTTGGGCCAAGCTCACCGCCTCGGTCGGTCACAAGACCCAACTCGTCGGCGACGACCTCTTCGTCACCAACTCGATTCGCTTGCAACGCGGCATCGACTCCGACGTGGCCAACTCGATCCTGATCAAGGTCAACCAGATCGGTTCGCTCACCGAGACGCTCAATACCGTCGGCCTTGCCACTCGCCACGGCTACACCTCGGTGATGAGCCACCGGTCGGGCGAAACCGAAGACGCAACAATCGCCGACCTCGCCGTCGCCACCAACTGCGGCCAGATCAAGACCGGCGCACCCTGCCGCTCGGATCGAGTCGCGAAGTACAACCAGCTGCTCCGCATCGAAGCACAACTCGGCGAAGCTGCCGCGTACCGCGGCAAGAGCGCCCTGGCGCCTCTGCGCTGAACCGCCACGTTGTGCCATGCACAGCGTGACCGCATACCCTCACTCGCCATGGCAAGGTTCGAAGACATCGGTGAGCAAGACAGTTGGCGCTGCTGGATCTGCGATGAACCTGTCGATGCCACGATGTCGGTCAACGACGATCGCGGCCCCAGCGTCGACGCCCGAATGACCGACCGAAAAGCCAAGAAAAAGGGCAAGGGGAAGTCGAGCGGCTCGGCCGACCTGCCCGAACGGCTTGCGCACCGTGGATGCAACACCGGCAAGGGCAACGTCGAGGCCGTCGTCCCCTGGAACGCTGATCTGTTTGTGATCGACCCGGTCCCGATCGTTCAAACCGTCGATCGGCTTGCGAACAAGGGTGGACGCGAAATTTTCTGCCGCTGCCCGAGTCCACAGGACGCCGACGACACAGCGGCCTGGCTGATCGACCGAATCAGCCGCCTCGAACCGGGGCTCACACTGTCGAGTGACATTCAAGAAGGCGGCGGGCAATACCTCGTCGCCCTGCGCACCTGAGCCTGCTGGCAGTTCGCCCCGCACTTCGACCTAAGTTCGGGTGATGGACTACGCCGACGCCGTTGCTTCGTTCGCACACCCGCTGCCTACACCGCTCCCCGTACCGGCGCCGACCGTCGACGCATCTGCTGCGCGCCGTCTGCGCGACGCGATCGAACCGATTGCGATGCACTCGATCTGGTCGAAAAGAACAAACGAACGGCTCGCCGGACTGGGCCTGGACTTCATCACGAGCTACGTCTGGGGTCGCGCTGCGTCGCTCGGCGAACCCGCAGCCGGCGTCGTGGTCGCTTCGTTCGCCGTGTTCCAGCCCGACATGATTACCGGCGCGTACGAACGTGGCCGCTCCACGGTCGCCCGCGATGTCATGTTGGCCGCGCGGGCCGAAAGCACCATCGAGAGCTTGACCGAAACGTTGGGAGACGCCGATGTTTCGGGCGTCGCGGCCATGCTCCAGACCGCCGTCGGCTCAATCAGCGGCATGGGCCGTCCACTCTTCTCCGGCCTGCGCGATCAGCCCTGGCCGAGCAGTCCGATCGGTGTCCTGTGGCGGAGCTGCGAACTCGCCCGCGAGCATCGGGGCGACGGTCACATCGCGGTGTGCCTGTCGGAAGGACTCGACCCGATCAAGATGAACGTGCTCACCGAACTCTTCGTCGGCATGCCGCTCGGTTCGTACAGCGCAAGCCGTGCCTGGTCAGCCGAACAGATCGCCGATGCCGCCGACGACCTCCGCACCGCCGGATTGATCCATGCTGCTGATCAGGACCATGCATTGACCGATGTCGGCCTCGACTACCGCCGCGAGATCGAGGCGCGCACCGATGCACTCGATCAGCCACTCATCGACGCCATCGGTGACCTCGATGCCATCATCGACCCGCTGCAGACATGGTCCACCAGCTGCGTCGAGGCCGGATCGTTCCCGCCCGACCCATTCAAGCGCGCCGCCGGCTGACCCTCGCCCGCCGCACAACAGCAACATGGCGCATCGCCGTCGCTGCGAAACTTTCTCGCGCTCCACCCCTGATGACGGAACAGAACGGTTGGGGATCGTTACCGTGGAAACTCATGCGGACGCAACGACTCACGATCGCGCTGGTATGCCTCGCACTTGCCGGCAGCGCGTGCAGCGCATCCGTCGACAGCGGCACCGAAGTCGCCCGCGAACGCCAGACCGATGGAGCAGCTGACACGACCGCAACCCCGGACACGGGCCCGCCGTCGACGCATCCTGCGGTCTCAGAAATCACAACGACCATCGCCACGACAACGACCACCCTGGCACCGACCACCACCACCACCGAGCCGCCACCCGAGTACTACGACCCGGCGTGTGTCGTCGAGGTCGAACCATTTGACTCGTTGCGTCTGATCGCCGACCAGTTCGATGACGAGACCGTCAACGTGGTCGCGCTCCGCGCCGAAAACGACCTGCCAACAGCCGACCTCGATGCCGGCCAGGCACTCGACGTGTGCGTCGGCAACGGACTCAATGACCTCACCGGCGAGCAGCGCACCGATCCGGATGCCGAGATCGTCAGCGCCGCGGTCAGGCAGAACGTCGAACTGCAGCAGCTCAAGCTGAACAAGCTCTTCGAAGGGTTCGGCACACCAGCTCTGCTCATCGACGGCGTGTCCGGACCCGTCACACGACAGCGACTCTGCGCCCTCCGACTCTCGCTCGGGCTTCCCGCAAGTACGGCTGACATGGCAGCGGGCAGCGCTGAAGAGAAGATGCTGCTCGAGGCAACCGAGCTGCTCGTGCCACAGACCTCGGCCACCGCATCAACTCGCTGGATCCTCATCGACCGAACTTGCCAGATCATGTTCGCTGGCTCCGGCGGTGGAGAGCTTGCCTACGTGTTCCCGACCTCCACCGGTTCCGAAGGGTACGAAACTCGGCTGCAAGAGCGTTCGAGCGCGTTCCGGTTCGACCCGGCGGTCGCAAGCGGCGGGTGGCACAACAGCACCGACTTCCCGGTTGCCATCGACAACCCGCTGAACGGCAACATGTACCGGCCGCTCTACTTCGACGGCGGGCAGGCCATTCACGGAGCCAACAACGTACCGACATCGCCCCAGAGCAAAGGCTGCGCCCGTCTCCGCGTTGAACACCAGGATGCACTCGTCAATTGGCTGAACCTCGGCGAGGCCCAGGTACCGATCTGGAGCGAGAAGCAGATTGCCGTCACGGTCAACGTTCAAGGCGAATACCAGGGCTGACTCCCAATGCACCAAGCCACCAGACACCTCGTCGATGGAATCGCGGATCGCGCCACCAACTACGTCCTCAACCCACCACGTGACGCCGACCCAGTCATCAGTTTCGCGTCACCCTCGGAGCTGATCGACACATTCGAATCGGCGGTCGGCCTGGCATTCGCTGACGATGCTCCTGCGGAAGACAACGCCGACGTCCTGGCGGCGATCGATCTGGTGATCACCCACTCGATGCACACCAGTCACCCGCGATTCGTCAATCAGAATTTTGCCGGACCCGACCCCATCGCGGTCGCCGGCGACTGGCTCGGCGCTGCGCTCAATACAACGGGCGCGACCTTTGAAGTCGCACCGGTCTTCACGCTGATGGAGAGCGCCGTGCTCCACAAACTCGGTCGACTTGCGGGATACGTCGACGCCGACTCGAACCCCATGCCATCCCTGCCACCCGGCATGTTTTGCCCCGGCGGAAGTATCGGCACCCTGTTCGCGCTGCAGCTCGCTCGGCACCGACATCAGCCCGACATCGCCCAACGCGGGAGCAATGGCGACCGTCTGGCCATCTTTGTCTCCGCGTCCGGGCACTATGCCGCCACGAAGTCGGCCGCGTTGCTCGGCATCGGCAGCGACCAGGTCACGAAGGTGGCGACCGACCACGAGGGCCGCATTGACCCCACGGCGCTCTCCGTTGCCGTTGAGACCGCCCGTCGTCACGGCGCCGTTCCGCTCGCTGTCATCGGCACAGCGGGCACGACGGTGACGTCGGCATTCGATGACTTGCATGCCATCGCCGACATCTGCGAGGCACATGGCATGTGGTTCCACGTCGACGGCTGCTACGGCGGCTCCGCCCTCTTTTCCAGCGGCCAGGCACACCGACTCGCAGGCGTCGAGCGATCTGACTCCTTCGTGTGGAACCTCCACAAGATGATGGGCATGACCCAGCAGTGCACCGCACTCCTGATCAAGCGACCCGAGCAACTCGCGGCGTGCTTCGCCGGCGGAGCCGACTATCTCTTCCAGCCAGACAAACAGTTCGCTGAATTCGACTCAGGTGACCGAACGTTCCAGTGTGCACGGCGCATCGACGTGCTCAAGCTGTGGGTGGCGTGGAAGGCTCACGGTGACGCCGGGTTCGCCGCACGCATCGACCACGCAATGGCAATCGCCGACTACACCCGCCAACGAATCGCGGCCAGCGACGGCGCATTCGTTTCGATCGTGTCCGGCTCGTTCACCAACGTCGTGTTTGCCTGGGTCCCACCTGAACTGCGGCCACTCGCCGCTCTTCACCCAGCAGATCTCGATGACCAAGTCCGCACACAGCTGCACCACCTGCCGCCACAGATCAAAGCCCGAATGCAAGCCGAAGGCACCGGCATGATCGGCTTTCAACCCGTCCATGGCATGAACACGTTCCGCATGATCTGCATGTCGACGACGCTGCAGACCACCGACATCGATGCCCTCCTGGATGCGATCGATCAGTACGGCAACGAAATCTGATCGAGCTCAGACTCCACCGCTGCAGCCACGCACATCAGCGACGGATCGACGAGGCCAGCCCACTCAGGCGACGAGCGAAGGCCCGAGGCGTGATGTCGCTCGTGACGACGAGACCCTTATAGAGCGCTCCGGGCACGACAATCGTCTTGTTCTTGGCAACGCCGTCGAGCCCCGCCGCTGCCACGGACTCCGCTGAGGTCCAGGCAAAATCAGGAAACGTTGCTTCGTACTCGGTCGTGTTGCTGTGTTCCTGGAATTCGGTCTTCGTCAAGCCCGGGCACAATGCGGTGACGTGGACACCGGTCCCGCGCAGTTCCTCGTGCAACGCCTCGGTGAGGCTCGTGACATAGGCCTTCGTCGCGGCATACACCGCCAGGCCAGGCGCAGCCTGAAAGCTCGCCACGCTCGACACGTTCAACAGGTATCCCGAACCCCTGGCCGCCATTGCCCGAGCAGCTGCGTTGCTGATTCGAGTCAGCGCCTTCACGTTGAGTTCGACCTCATCGCCAAGCCGGTCCGCGTCAAGCTCGGCAAACTGACCACTGGTTCCGAATCCGGCGTTGTTCACGACCAGGTCGATCGGGTCCTCAGTGTTGCCGACCGCCTCCATCACGGCGTCTTGGCCAGCTGCCGTTCCCAGATCAGCTTCCAGCACGCTGAACCCGTCGAACTGCTCGGCGATCTCCCGGAGCTTGTCGCCCCGTCGAGCCACGAGCACCGTCGGTACCCCGGCCCGCCCGAGTTGCCGCGCCATCTCGGCGCCAATGCCAGAAGACGCGCCGGTGACGAGTGCGGTCGTGAACGGGAAGGAAGGCATCCGTTCACCGTACCGACGCGGACCCGCCTTGTCGGCATGGTCCGCGTCGATGGCGCTGTAGCGCAGCCGATTCTGCGCTCAGGCTGCCGACGGGTCGTGTCCGATGACGACGTCTTCGTTGTCGCCGAGCACGTAGCGGTGCAGTCCCGCGCCGATGGCCGCACCGATGAGCGGCGCCACCCAGAACAGCCACAGTTGTCCGAGCTGGTCACTGCCGGCAAAAAGCGCCTGCGACGTCGACCGAGCAGGGTTGACACTGGTGTTCGTGACCGGGATGGAGATGAGGTGAATCAGGGTGAGCGCGAGGCCAATGGCCAGACCACCCATTGCTGGGGCCGCCTTCTTCGCAGTTGCGCCAAGGATGACCACCAGGAAGACCGCGGTCAACACGATCTCCGCGATCAAAGCTGCGGCGAGGCTGTACCCGCCAGGCGAGAACTCGCCGTACCCGTTCGAGGCGAAAACACCAGCGCCCTCTCCGATCTCGAAGCCTGCTTGACCGTTGGCAATGCCCAACAGGACAGCGGCACCGATGATGCCCCCGATGACCTGTGCGCCGACGTACCCGGCTGCGTGCTTCGGATCAAAACGCCCGGCAACGACCATGCCCAACGTCACGGCCGGATTGAAGTGCCCACCCGAGATGTGCCCAAGCGCGTATGCCCCGGTCAGCACGGTGAGACCGAACGCGAGGCTGACGCCGACGAAGCCAATACCGAGGCTGGTTCCGTTTCCGCCGACTCCGAAGTCGGCGGCGAGTACTGCAGCGCCGCAGCCACCGAGTACCAGCCAGAAGGTTCCCACGAGTTCCGCAACCAGCGGCTTGACCTTGAATTCCATTGTTCTGCTCCTTCGACGCAATCGAGGCTCGACTGCCGCCGACGACGATAAAGCATCAAGGAAGTGCGAACGCTGATCGGAGCCGCCTCAGGGCGTCAGCATCCGGGAAGAATCCACTGACTCGCGCTCGTGAACCAGCTCACGCGACGAGGTTCCCCTCAACCGCCTGCTGGCGAAGTGCGGCTACGCCGTGAAGCCGGTGGCGGTGAGGCGCGCCTGGGCGCGGGCCTTACCGGCAACAGCGTCGGCGATCGCGTCGGCGACGGTCTCGGCGCGCAGCGTTTGCTGGTGGCGCTCGAGTGAAGCCTTGGCGCGGTCGACGTCGATATCGCCCGCCAGTTCCGCGGTGTCAGACAGCAGCGAGATCTTCGTGGGGTTGCCACTGACTTCGACGAAGCCACGGTGAACGGCAATGTCTTGCACCTTGCCGTCGGTCTGAAAGACCCGCGTGTGGTTCTCGACGAGAACACCGAGGAACGCAGCGTGGCCTGCCTGGAAAGCGATCTCGCCTCCGCCCGCAGTACGCGTGATGACCATGTCGGCTTCGCCCGAGTAGAGCACCTTCTCCGGTGAAACGACTTCGACGATGATGGGATCAGCCATGATCAGGCTCCTTCCACAGGGTGGTTCGACAACAGGTTGCTGCCGGCGTGCTCGAACAACATGTGTTTGATCAGCTCTCCGAGAGCTGCTTGGCCTTGGCCTGCACCTGGTCGATGTTGCCGACGTTGAGGAACGCTTGCTCGGGCAGATCGTCGAGGCCACCATCGATGATGGCTTCAAAGGACTCAACCGTTTCGGCGACCGGCACGTACTCGCCTTCAAGGCCGGTGAAGACCTTCGCGACGAAGAACGGCTGGGACAGGAAGCGCTCGACCTTGCGGGCACGAGACACTGTGAGTCGGTCCTCTTCGGACAGCTCATCCAGACCAAGGATGGCGATGATGTCCTGCAGTTCCTTGTAGCGCTGGAGAGTCTCCTGCACACGCCGGGCCACTCCGTAGTGGTGGTCACCGACGACCTCGGGGCTCAGGATGGTCGACGTCGACGACAGCGGATCCACTGCCGGGTAGATGCCGAGCGAGGCAACGGTACGGCTGAGCTCGGTCGTGGCATCAAGGTGGGTGAAGGTGGTGAACGGCGCCGGGTCCGTGTAGTCATCGGCAGGCACGTACACGGCCTGCAGCGACGTGATCGAGCGACCCTTTGTGGAGGTGATGCGTTCCTGCAGCTGGCCCATCTCGTCGGCCAGTGTGGGCTGGTAACCCACTGCCGAGGGCATACGACCGAGGAGGGTCGACACTTCTGAACCGGCCTGCACAAAGCGGAAGATGTTGTCAACGAACAACAGCACGTCCTGGCCAGCGACGTCGCGGAAGTACTCCGCCATCGTCAGCGCCGACAGGGCGACACGCAGGCGCACGCCCGGCGGCTCGTCCATCTGACCGAAGACCAGGGCGGCCTTCTCATAGACACCCGACTCCATCATCTCAAGGCGGAGGTCGGTTCCTTCACGGGTCCGCTCGCCCACACCGGCGAACACAGACACACCACCGTGCTGCGAGGCCACACGGTTGATCATCTCGGTGATGAGCACGGTCTTGCCCACGCCAGCGCCGCCGAACAGGCCGATCTTGCCGCCGGCGACGTACGGGGTGAGCAGGTCGACGACCTTGATGCCCGTTTCGAACATACGAGCGGACGGCTCGAGCGAATCGAAGGTCGGAGCGGGACGGTGAATGTCCCAGCGCTCGACTTCGTCGATGCCCTCGGGCTGTGTGTCGAGTGCTTCGCCCCACACGTTCCAGACGTTGCCGAGCACCTTGTCACCGACCGGCACCTGAATACCGTGGCCGGTGTTGCGCACCGGGGCGCCACGCACCAGACCGTCAGTCGGCTTCATGCAGATCGCACGCACGCGACCGTCACCGAGCTGCTGTGCAACCTCGGCAAGGACCGTGGTCTCTTCACCTTCAAGGGTGATCGTGAACTCGATGGCCGAGTTCAGCTCGGGCAACGCGCCGCGCGGGAACTCGACGTCGATGACGGGGCCAGCGATGGCGACGACCCGGCCGTCTTGCAGTTCATTCTCTGTCATGGTCATGACTTTGGTTTCTCCTGGTGTGTGGTCTTCACAGCGATCCAATGAATGGATCGATCAGATCTGGTCGTCGGAATTTTCGTGAGGGAAGGACCTAGGCGGTCGAACCGCTCGAGGCTTTTTCGGCTTCGTCAAGTCGCCGACCGAAGTAGTCGTCGCCCATGTCGACGTAGCCCTGGGTGGCATCGCCGCCGTCAAGCGCTGCTGCGCCGCCGACGATCTCCATGATCTCGGAGGTGATCGAGGCCTGACGTGCACGGTTCATCACGATGCTGAGGCTGCCGATCAGTTCTTCGGCGTTGTCGGTCGCGGACTTCATCGCCCGCTGACGGAAGGCATGCTCGGATGCCGCAGCGTTGAGCAGCGCGGCATAGATGCGAGCTTCGACATAGCGCGGCAGCAACGAATCGAGAATCTCAGTCGGGTCGGGTTCGAATTCGTAGTCGCCGCCCGAACCGTCAGAGCTGCCGGCCTTGCCATCGCCGCCGGCGACCGTATCGGCCGACAGCGGAACGAGTGGACGCAACACGACTTCCTGGTTACCAGCGGTGATGAAGCGGGTGTAGACAAGCTCGACCTTGTCGACCTTGCCTGTGACAAACAGGTCCACAACGTATTCGCCAATACGGCGGGCATCTTCGTAGCTCGGCTGATCGCTGAAGCCCATGAAGGACTGGCTCAGCTGGTAGTCCCGGAAGCGGAAGTAGCCCTCGGCCTTTTTACCGACTGGGACAATGGTGTAGTCCTTGCCGGCGAGCACATCGGCCTTGACTTCACCTTCGGTTGCACGTTGCACGCCGGCGTTGTACCCGCCGCACAGACCACGATCGGCGGTGATCGCCACGTAGCAGGTGGTCTTGACCTCGTCACGACCAGCAAGCATCGGCACATCGTTCGATGCTCCGGCAGCTGCGAGATCCTTGACCACCTCGGTGATCTGCTCGGAATACGGGACGGCGGCCTGCACTCGCTGCTGAGCCTTCACGATGCGCGAGCCAGCAATCAGCTCCATGGCGCGCGTGATCTTCTTCGTGGACTGCATTGCCTTAATGCGGCCACGCAAGATCCGTTCTGTTCCACCTGCCATTATGAATTCCTCCGGCTCAGACCACGCTGCTGCGACCAAATCTGGTCGCCAAAGGTGGCAGCTTCATCGCTGGCTCTTCCCTCAGCGCCCAGTGCGCAAATCGTGTACATGGTCATCTTTCGATCGTCGTCGGTGTGGATAGGGCTGCGGAGTTATTCCGTGGCCAGCGTCTTGTTCGACTCGGCGGCACCCAGTTCATCGGCATCCACCGATGTCGGGTCGATCGGGTTGCCCGAAGCATCGCCAGAGACGGCGAACTGTGCCTTGAAGGCGTCGACGGCAGGAGCGAGCGAGTCAGGAATCTTTTGAGTCTTGAGCTCGTCCATCAGGCCGCCGTGGTTGGACCGCATGAAGTCGAGCAGCTCGGACTCGAAGCGCTGCACGTCGGAAACGGGCAGATCGTCGAGGTAGCCCTTGGTGCCGGCAAACAGCGAGACAACTTGGTCTTGGACAGCCATCGGGCTGTTCAACGGCTGCTTGAGCAGCTCAACGAGGCGGTACCCGCGCTCGAGCTGGGCCTTGGAGATCGCGTCAAGTTCGGAACCGAACGTGGCGAATGCTTCGAGCTCACGGAACTGCGCGAGGTCGAGCTT
The DNA here is from genome assembly GCF_963980585.1 of uncultured Ilumatobacter sp. Lineage (NCBI taxonomy): Bacteria > Bacillati > Actinomycetota > Acidimicrobiia > Acidimicrobiales > Ilumatobacteraceae > Ilumatobacter > uncultured Ilumatobacter sp. The sequence goes on along the minus strand of NZ_CAXCAM010000004.1, from coordinate 82,803 downwards.
CAGCGTTCCGGCAACGCCCTTCATCGCCTTGGTCTGAGCAGCCGAGCCGACACGCGACACCGAGATGCCCACGTCGACTGCGGGGCGCACACCCGACTTGAAGAGGTTGTCCTGCAAGAAGACCTGGCCGTCGGTGATCGAAATCACGTTGGTCGGAATGAAGGCTGACACGTCGCCGGCCTTGGTCTCGATGATCGGCAGCGCAGTCAGCGAACCGGCACCGTTCTCGTCGGAGAGCTTGGCGGCACGTTCGAGCAGACGGCTGTGCAAGTAGAACACGTCGCCCGGGTACGCCTCACGGCCCGGCGGGCGGCGCAGCAGCAGTGAGATCTGACGGTAAGCGTCAGCCTGCTTCGAGAGGTCGTCATAGACGATGAGGGCATGCTCGCCGTTGTCCATCCAGTGCTGGCCAATGGCTGCTCCGGCATATGGGGCGAGGTACTTGAAGGGAGCCGGGTCGCCCGCAGGTGCGGTGACAACGACGGTGTACTCCATGGCGCCGGCCTGGCGGAGGGTGTCGACCGTCTGCGCGACGGTCGAGCCCTTCTGACCGATGGCCACGTAGATGCACTTCACGCCAAGACCCTTTTGATTCAGGATCGTGTCGATGGCAACAGCGGTCTTGCCGGTCTTGCGGTCACCGATGATCAGCTCGCGCTGGCCGCGACCGATCGGGGTCATGGCATCAATCGACTTGATGCCAGTCTGCAGCGGCTCGTGCACGGGCTGGCGGCCGAGGATGCCCGGTGCCTGGATTTCCATGCGGCGCTGCTGTGTGCCAGTGAGTTCACCGGCACCGTCGACGGGTTCGCCGAGGGCATTGACGACACGACCGAGGACGCCGTCGCCGACCGGCATCGACAGGATGCTGCCGGTGGCCTTGACGGTCTGGCCTTCTTCGATCTTGTCGACGTCGCCGAGCACAACGGCGCCGATCGACGATTCGTCAAGGTTGAGGGCGAGGCCGACAGAGCCGTCTTCGAACTCGAGGAGCTCGTTGACGGCGGCGTCGGGAAGACCGGACACGCGGGCGATGCCGTCGCCGACTTCGGCGACGCGTCCGACGGTGCGGGCCTCGAGTGAGGGCTCGAAGCCTTCGAGGTTCTTCTTGAGCGCCGATGCGATGTCGGCGGCGGAGATAGTGAGTTCAGCCATTCTGATAATCCCTAACAGTCAGCAAATGAGTAGTCGTGCGGCATCCGGGTCGGCTCTTAGAGCCGGCTCTTCAGCTGGTCGATGCGAGTACGAACGGTGTCATCGATGACGGTGTCACCGATGGTGGCCACGACACCCCCGATGACGGAGGGGTCAACGACGGCCTTGAGGCTGATGCTCATGCCCGAGGCGTTTTCGAGCGCCGCTTTGAGTCGGGCCTGCTGGTCGTCGGAAAGCGCGACAGCAGTACGGACTTCGGCGACAGTGAGAAACTTCGAGCCAGCAGCGCGCTCGACGAGCTGATCGACGATGGCCGGAAGCTCACGGCCACGACCGGAGCCGACCACCATCGACACCAGCTGTGTCGTGGTGCTGGTGGCCTTACCGCCGAGCAGATCTTCGACGATGGCCTGGCGCTTCTCAGCGGGCACCTGATCGTCGGTCAGTGCGTTGCGGAGTTCGTCGCTCGACTCATATGAGCGAGCGAAACGGAACAACTCGTCTTCGACTTCGTCGAGAGTGCCCTCAGCGCGGGCGATCTCGAACAGTGCTCGGGCGTAACCCTGAATACGTGCGTCGCTCATGATGAAGCCCCCACTCGTGCGATGAATCCTTCGATCAGATCCTGCTGTGCGGCGTCGTCGAGGGTGCCGTTGACGACACTGTCGATGGCGCTCGATGAATACCGTGCGATCTCGGCACGGAGCTCGTCACCACTGCGACCAGCTGCAGAAACCAGTTCGGCCTCGGCACGAGCCTCGATATCGGCCATTTCGGCTCCGAGCCGTTCCCGGCCGTCAGCGAGGAGCGCTTCAGCCTGGGCGTCGGCGTCGGCATAGAGCCGGCTGCGCTCGGCATCAATATCGCCCTTTGCGGAGCGGATGCGCACCGCTTCGGCCTCAGCGGCAGCCGCTGCAGCAGCGGAGTCGTCGAGTTCTTTCTGGATTCTCGCGGTGCGGTCCGAGAAACTCTTCTTGATCGTCGGTCCGGCGAACTTGAAGAGCGCACTGAACACGATGATCGACGCCAGCGAACCGATGATCATTTCGCCCGTGGGCGGCAGAATCGGATGCAGTGACGTTGAGCCAACACCGTCGTTCGGGACGGACTCGGCTGCGATGAATGCGTTGACTGCGGCGATCAGGCTCATGCGTTTGCTCCCATTGCCGCGTCGACTGCGGCGGTCACGACGTCAGCACTGGGTGCTTTGCCTGCAGCGAGTTCTCCCGCTCGGGCAGCAACGTCAGAGACCGCTGAGGCGACCTGCGAACTCGCTGCCTGGCGAGCAGCTTCGACCTCGGCCGCTGCTGCTGCACGCTTCTCGGCGATGCGGGCATTGACGGCTGTGAGCTGTTCGTTGCGCTCACCTTCGAGCGTGGCCCGAGCAGCGTCCACACGACCCTGGGCGTCGGCGCGAACCGAAGCAACCTGTGCGTCGTACTCAGCAACTTCGGCCCGGGCGGACGCGGTGAGCGTCTCGGCCTTCTCGAAGTCGCCTTGGATGCTGTCGTAGCGCGCGGTCATGCCGGCCCGAACCTTCGGGAACAGGACGTAGCGCAACACGATGGCGAGCACGACGAACGAACCGAATCCCCAGACGATCTCTTTGACCTCGGGGGCGATCGGGATGAGTTCGGGACACCCAGCCGACGAAGTATCGCTCGTCGGAAACTCGGGGTTGCCCTCGAGATCGGTGCGCTCACACGTGTCGGCTTCGATCAGATTGACCTGAACGACGCTTCCAGTGTGCGAAGTTGTGACGACTGCTGTCAGCACGTCGACTCCTTGCGTTGATGAATGAATTGGACCAAGTGTCTGGGGAGTTCGCTCAGGCGAACTTCACCAGGATGAAGACCACGAACCCGATGAGGGCGAGGGCTTCGGTGAAGGCGATGCCGAGGAACATGGTGGTACGCACCATGCCCGCTGCTTCGGGCTGACGGGCCATTGCCTCGACGGACTTGCCGACGAGGTAGCCGATGCCGATGCCAGGACCGATGGCGGCGAGGCCGTAGGCCAGACCGGCATTGGTTGCTGCCGCGATGTTCTTTGCCTCGGGGTCAAATGCGCCGGCTTCTTCGGCTGCGACGAGTGCGCTGAGTGCTTCCATGATGGTGATTTCTCCTGTGTGCTTTCTGAGATGAGTGGGAGATCGGTTGATCCGGACGGATCAGTGTTCTTCGCCGTGACCGGCAGTTGAGTTGCTGAAGTAGACGGCGGCGAGGATCGTGAAGATGTAGGCCTGCAGGAATGCAACGAGAATCTCGAAGCCCGTCAGGAAGATCAACATGAAGAACGGCAGGATGCTCGTCGGGACCAGCAGGAGCTGCTGGGTTTCCGCGGTCACCAGGGCTTCGGTCAACAGACCGAAGGTGACCAGCAGAATATGGCCGGCCATCATGTTCGCCATCAATCGGACGGTGAGGCTGAACGGCGTGATGAAGATCGTCGACACGAACTCGATGCCACCAACAAGCGGCTTGAGCGGCGTGGGAACCCCGGGAGGCCACAAAAGGTGGCCGAAGTACTTGGCGCCCTGATGCTTCAGGCCAGTGCCGATGAACAGCACCCAGACCAGCAGCGACAGCGCCAGCGGGATCGCCATACGAGCAGTGGCGGGCATCTGCAGAATCGGGATCACGCCCGGGATGTTGCAGAGGAAGATGAAGATGAAGAGGCTGAGCAAGAACGGCGTCCAGCCGAGACCCTGCTTGCCGAGGGTCTGCATCACGATGCCCTCTTCGATGAATTCGACCGTGGTCTCAGCGAGGTTGCGAGCGCCGGTCGGCGCCTTCTTGGCGTCAGCTCGCGCTGCGAGCGTGAACAATGCCATGCCAATCAATGCCGAGGCAACGGCAATGAGGGCAACTTTGTTGAAGGACGGGAAGATGTCCTGCCATCGAAGAATTTCGTTGATGGGAGGGAAGACGAGGCCACGTTCAGCGAGCACGTTGATTTCCGTTTCAGTCGTGGGGGTTCAGCGGATGGGTGATCAGCGGGAGGGAGGATAGGTCAGATTGTGTGGTCGCGACTCACTTGCGGGACATCTGATTTCAGACCCGGTTGTGAAAGCGAGAGTGCGACGTACTTCATCTCCCAGAAGAGGAGACCAAGGTGCGTCACGATGATGGTCGATCCGAGTGCCGGAAGTGAAATCCAAGACGCGTCTTTCACGATCCACACGGCGAGAAAGATCAAGGCGAGACGAATCAGGTACCCGAACATCGTCGCGCCCATCATCAATCCGACCGAGATTCGGGCAGCGCCGGCAATCAACGCGGCGGCGAGAGCGAAGTTCACCAACACGATGGCGACGCCGTACGCACTCGAGAAGGCCCCGTTGACACCCCAGATGACACCGCAGATCGCAATGATGATCGGCGCAACGATGAGCCCACGCTTGATCATGTCGTTCGACACGGCCACTTCGGGGGCGGGCCCCTCGAATCGTGTCGTGAATGCGTCGCCCGCGGTGGCGCTCATCCGGCAGCCTCCGGATCGACAGCCGCTGCTTGCGCAGCAGCATTTCGTGCCGCAGGTCCGCGACGCTGCTCGTCAAGTTCGTCCATGCGCGCTTCGTAGCGGTACTTGAACTTCAAGAAGAGGCCGACCGAGCCGATCACGGTCATCACGATCATGAAGAGCGGCATGGTGCCAAAGAGGCGATCGAGTCCAAAGCCGGCGAGCAAGAAAAGCACCAACATGATCACGGCGTCCATGCCATGGCCGAGGGAATCCTCGGTGTTCACGCGCTTCTGCGTGTTGATGGGGAGCAGCTTCATGGGTCTGTGCGAGTCGAAGAATGTGGTTCAGGGCAGAGCAACGAATTCAGTACGAATCGGAGCTTGTGAACGCATGCACAACCTAGTGGTCGCGCTCCCCCGACGGCAACTGTGTGCGAAAGTTCTCGCCTGACACGTCGAGTTGAAGCTGCTCGTGCTCGACCGTCTGCTGAATGTCCGGCCGATCGAGACCGTCTGGCGGCGTGCCGTTCTCTCGGCGTCGAGCTCGCACACTGGGGTGCAGCACCGTGTAGAGGACAATCCCAATCACCGCGATACCGAACGGCAAGTACGTCGGGTTCTGATCGGTCAGCGTCGGGTACAGAACAAAGGCACTGAGCAGGGCGGTCCACGTCCAGAGAATGACGACGCTCCGTCGGTGGCCGTGGCCCATCTCCATGAGGCGATGATGCAGGTGACCCTTGTCAGCCGAAGCAAGACCCTGTCCGCTCGTGGCCCGGCGGACGATCGCGAAGAGCGTGTCGAAGATCGGCACGCCCAGGATCAGGAGCGGGATCGCCAGCGGCGCGAGGAAGAAGTACGTCGTGCCGACCGACTCCTCGCCCACCTCGACACGGCCACCGACCACGCTGGTCGATACCGCCATCAGGAGCCCGAGCAGCAGCGCCCCTCCGTCGCCCATGAAGATGCGTGCCGGATTGAAGTTGTGCGGCAGAAATCCGAAGCAGATACCGGCGGCAACGACGGCGAACAGCGGTCCAACGTTGGCGGTGTCGAGCAATTCGAGCGTTGCGAGGCGCTCGCTGTAGAGGAAGAACGCAACCGCTCCGATGCCGACAATGCCCGCCGCGAGTCCATCGAGACCGTCAACCAGATTGATTGCCTGACTCATGCCGACCAGCCACAGCACGGTGACCAGCGGGCTGAGCGACTCATCGAGGAAGATCGCGCCTTCGTAGAACGGCAGGCGGAACGCAAACATCTCGACACCGAAATAGACGAGCACGACACCGGCGAGCACCGTGCCGAACACCTTGGCAGGTGCCGAGATATCCCGGACGTCGTCGATCAGTCCGACGACGAAGATGATCGTCGCTGCGATGAGCACACCCCACGGTTCGGAGTTGCTCTCGAACAACACGTCGAGAGATCCGGTGAACCAAGCCGTCACGAAGGCGGCGACGAAGCCGACATACATTGCCAGGCCGCCGATGTCGGGCAGCGCCGTGTCATGCACCGTGCGATCGTTCGGGAGGTACACCCAGCCAAGCCGTCGGGCCAGCATTCCGACGAGTGGTGTGACACAGAAAGTCGCAACCGCCGCCACCGCTCCCACCAGGAGGTAAGACCCAAGCGTCGGCACGAGCCCCGATACTACGCGCCCCTCCCCCCACACTCCCCCGTTTGCGTACCCGGGGGGGTCGGATACGACACCGGATGGGTACGCAAACGGTTTTGTTTGCCGGACCGGGCGTCGCCGAGCCCACTGCAGAGGTGTGCGGAACGATCTCGCCCAGCTGGCGGAACAGCAGGACGGCGTCGTCAGCCGTCGCAACATGTTCGACCTTGGGCTGACGAAGGACATGATCAGCGGGTTGGTCCGGCGCGGCGTGCTGCGGCGCGTCGCGCCGCAGGTCTTTGTCATCTGCGGCGCTCCGACGACACGCCGCCAGCAGCTTCGGATCGGCCTCCTTGCGCTCGGTGACGAAAGCTGGATCAGCTTCGAGGCGGCCGCCGTCCTGCGCGGCTTCGACCGCTCGCCCGATCACGCGGTCGAATTCTCCGTGCTGCGATCAAATCGATCCCGACACATCCACGACTCGGTCCACACAACAAAGTGGATGCCGATGGGCGACCGCGTGCGCGTGGATGGGTTGCGAGTCACATCGGCCACCCGCACCATTCTCGATCTGGCCCTCGCCAGGTCGCCCCGAAGCCGCCTCGAGGCAGCCATCGACTCAGCCGTTCGCCTGCAACTCTCCGCTCCGACTGTCATTGCTCGCCGACTTGAGACGCTGCGTGGTTCGGGACGATGGGGCGTTCGGACGATTGATGCGCTGCTTCCCGACTCGGGTGGACACTCAATGCTCGAACGGCGATTCCTCGAACTTGTCCGCGAGGCCGGGCTTCCACGCCCGCGGACCCAGGTCGTTCACCGCAAGGGCAACCGACACATCGCTCGTGTCGACTTCCTGTTCGAGGACCACGGCATCGTCATCGAAGTCAACGGCCGCCGCGGTCACGCCTCAGACGCCGAGCGAGAGCGCGATGGGCAGCGGCGAGGGGAACTCACCGACCTCGGTCTCCTCGTCTATGAGTACACCTGGAATGAGATCACCAAGGATCCATACGGAGTCGCGCGCACCCTCCGCGAACGGCTCGCCGCCCATGACCGTTTGCGTACCCAAGGTGTGTCGCCGGCGCCACATACCGGGTACGCAAACGGGTAGGAGAGTTAGTAGGCGGGGAACTTGGCGCAGAGAGCAGCGACGTCGAACTTGACCTCGGCGAGCGCGGCCGCGTCATCGACGTTGCGGAGCGCACGCGCAATCAACGCGGCGATCAGCGGCATCTCCGCTTCAGTCATCCCCTGCGTGGTGACCGACGGCGTACCGATACGCACGCCACTGGTGACGAACGGGCTGCGCGGGTCGTCGGGGATGGTGTTCTTGTTGAGCGTGATTCCGGCCTCGTCGAGGGTGGCTTGCGCAACCTTGCCGGTCAATTCCGCATCGAACGGCGTGAGGTCGACCACCATCAAGTGATTGTCGGTGCCGCCAGAGACGAGTCGAAAACCCTCGCTCGCCAATGCCGCAGCAAGCGTCGAGGCGTTCTTGACCACCTGGTGTGCGTACTCCGTGAACGACGGGTCAGCTGCCTCGCGGAAGGCAATTGCTTTGCCGGCGATGGCGTGTTCGAGCGGGCCGCCCTGCCAGCCAGGGAACACGGCCTTGTCAATCGCCTTGGCGTGCTCGGCCTTGCTCAGGATGCAACCACCACGCGGTCCACGCAGGGTCTTGTGGGTGGTGAACGTGACCACGTCGGCGAACGGCACTGGGTTCGGGTGCGATCCCCCGGCGACAAGCCCGGCGAGGTGCGCGATGTCGAACATCAGCAGCGCACCAACCTCGTCGGCAATCGCCTTGAACGGCTCGGGGTCGAGGCGACGCGGGTACGACGTCGTACCGGCCACGATCATCTTCGGACGATGTTCGAGCGCAAGTTCGCGGACATTGTCCATGTCAATGCGGTCCTCGGCACCGGTGCCGTACGCGACGAAGTTGTACAGCAGCCCGGATGCGTTGACCGGAGATCCGTGCGTGAGGTGGCCACCGTGGTCGAGACTGAGGCCAAGAACGGTGTCACCAGGTGTGAGCAGTGCTTGGTACACACACATGTTGGCATTGGCACCCGAGTGCGGTTGCACGTTCGCATGCTCCGCGCCGAACAGTTCCTTGACCCGATCGATGGCGAGCTGTTCGATGTCGTCGACGATCGCGTTGCCGCCGTAGTACCTCTTGCCGGGGTACCCCTCGGAATATTTGTTTGTGAGCACCGAGCCCGTGGCAGCCATCACTGCGGGCGACGTGAAGTTCTCGCTGGCGATCAACTGCAGGCCGGTGGTCTGGCGCTCGACTTCACGCGCGAGGAGCGACTGCACCTCGGTATCGGGATCGGTATCAGAAGGGAAGGGCATCGGAGATCCTTGTTTGAGAAACGTCGCAAGCGGGGCCTGACCCCATGTGTGACTCTATTTGCGACTCTTTAAAAGTTGGCTTCGAGTTCGGTGATCTGATCGACGCGGCGCTGGTGGCGGCCGCCTTCGAACGCTTGGGTCAAAAAGATCTGCACAACCTCTTCAGCGACGCCGGTGCCGACAACACGCGCACCCATCGACAGCACATTGGCATCGTTGTGTTCACGCGCCATGCGCGCCGTGTAGAGACAGTTGCAGAGTGCTGCTCGAACACCTCGCACCTTGTTTGCCGCCAATTGCTCGCCCTGGCCACTGCCCCCGAGGACGATGCCAAAGTCGGCGTCGCCGTCGCGAACAGTTCGTCCGACGCCAGCGCAGATTTCGGGGTAGTCGACCGACTCAGTCGAGTGGGTCCCTTGGTCGTCGACGGAATGCCCGGCGGCCTCCATGAAGCCGATGAGGTGCTGTTTGAGTTCGTAGCCCGCGTGGTCGGAGCCGATTGCGATTCGTGCCATCGGTGGCGAGTGTAGGAGTCGTGCGCAGAGCGGCGCGCACCTCTTGACGAAACGTCCGGCTTGCAGCCGGAGGCGACGTGATTCATAGAGTCACGATGTGACTCTCGACCCCCGTACCCCCGTCATCATCGGCGTCGGCCAATACAACCAACGCTCCGCCGGCATCGAGGACGCGCTCAACCCCATCGAGTTGATGGAACAAGCCGTCTTGGCCGCATCCGATGATGCCGGCCTCGACGGCCCGCCGGCCGCCGACTCGGTGCGCGTTGTCAACATCATCGGGTGGCGGTTCCGGAACGCCCCGCGGTTCCTGGCGCAGCGGCTCGGGCTTGGCGGACCGGATCAGTCGGGTATTGAACTCGCCGAGTCGACGGCGGGCGGCAACAGCCCCCAGTCGCTGGTCAACGCGACCGCTGCTGAGATGCTCGCCGGCAAGGTCGATGTTGCAATCCTCGCTGGCGCTGAAGCGTTCAAGACCTTCATGCGGGCCCGCAAGCAAGACATCACGCTCGATTGGCCGAAGGCGGCCGACGACGACCTGCCGCGATACATCGGCAAGGAACTCAACATGAACCTGCCGGAGGAGCGCGACCGCGGCATCTTCATGCCGGTTCAGATCTACCCCATGTTCGAAACGGCGCTGCGGGCGCAGTCTGGGCGGACCGTTGCGGAACATCAGCAATTCCTCGGCGCGCTCTACGCCGGATTGAGCGACGTGGCCGCCGCGAATCCGAACGCCTGGATCCAACAGTCCAAGACCGCCGACGAGATCACCACGGTCACCGACACCAACCGGATGATCGGCTTCCCGTACCCGAAGCTCATGAACTCGAACAACGACGTCGACATGGGCGCGGCCATCATCATGTGCACGGTCGAAGCCGCCGAACGGATGGGCGTCAGTCGCGACAAGTGGGTGTTTCCCCACGCCGGTACCGACTCCCACGAGCATCCGTTCGTCTCGCATCGCGACACCTTCGCTCGGACACCTGCGGTCGAACTCGGAGGCGCAATGGCCCTCGATCTCGCAGGCATCGACATCGACGACGTGTCGGTGCTCGATTTGTATTCGTGCTTCCCGTCGGCGGTGCAACTCGGGGCCCAGTCCCTTGGCGTCGACATCACGCCTGGCAGCGGTCGTCAATGGTCGCGGACGGGTGGACTGACCTTCTGCGGAGGCCCCTGGAACAACTACGTGATGCATGCCATCGCGAGCGTCGTCGAAGACCTTCGGGAGCGACCCGGCGAGTACGGCCTCACGTGGGCCAACGGCGGGTACGCCACCAAGCACGCCTTCGGCATCTACAGCACCACTCCCCCCACCAACGCGTTCCGGCACGGCTCACCGCAGGCCGAGGTCGATGCGCTCCCGAAACGCGAGCTGGCATCCCCTGCCGACGCTGCGGGCGAGGCGACCATCGAGGCCTACTCCGTGATGTTCTCTCGCGACGGCGCACCTGAGACAGCCTTGGCGTCATGCCTCCTCGCAGACGGACGTCGCGCCTGGGGTACGTCCTCAGATTCGTCAATCGCCTCCGCGATGTGCGACGGCGAATGGGTCGGCGTCGGCTGCCATCTCGACCCTGACGGAGCGCTCTTGATCTAGACGACGAGTCAGTCGCCAATGTCGTCGTTGCCCGAAAGAATCCCTCCGTCAGGGCAGACGTTGGCCAGGTAGGCCTCGGTCAATGGGATCCTGGCGTCGGTGATCAAGGCCGGATCCTCGACGATCCCCAGTTGCGCATTCGAGAACGACGCGACCGCTGCGTCGAGCGCGGTTCCATCGATCGATGCAGGCACGACAACCTGCAGTTCCGGATCATCGACGCCCGCCTCAGTCAGCGCAGCGAGCCACACAGCGCGGAGCACCGTCGGTTCGATACCAGCGCCGATCAGGTCGGCTTCGGCCAATGTCGCACGGCCGAAGAACGGCCCGGCGAGGTCAGTCACCAGCGCAACGCGCTCTGGCTCGAGTTCAGGCGGGAGGTTCGCCTCCATCGTGTCCACCGCGGCCGTCACGGTGCTCGCGGCAATCACTTCAAATCGATACGCCTCATCGCGGTCACCAATCGCCGACACCAGGCCGAGCGCCTGGAAGCTGCCGGCAAACTCGCTCCACGCTCGACAGAACACATCGCCGCTGTCGATGCCGGGCACCCCCGTCTCGGGAACCGGTTCGATCGCGGGTGTACTCGGCTGCGCCGACAAATCGAACTCGGTGGTCGACGGGGCGGTCTCGGCGTCACCGCCGGTCTGACCGTCACCTTCCTCACCAGCGTCGGGCGTCGGGACGAGGGCCTCGCTGCTGTCACTGGTCACCGACTCGCCACTCACCGGTGCAATGGGCTCGCCGGCGTCATCGTCGCCCCCGCTGCACGCCGCAAGCACGAGTACTGCGACGAGGGCACCAGCACGCAGCCGAGTGGCCTGTCGATCGGTGACCAACGCGACCGAGCGCGAGCGTTTCTCCATGCCGACAGTGTGGCCCGTCAGCTGGCATGCTCGGCGTCATGTCGGCTGCAACTGATCCATCACTCCGCCCCAGAGTGCTCCTCGACTGCGACCCAGGCCATGACGACGCAATCGCCATCGTGGTGGCCGCCCGCAACACGGACTTGGTCGGCATCACCACCGTCGCAGGGAATGCCCCTCTCACCAGCACGACCCACAACGCGCTGGTCATGCGCGACCTGCTGGGCATCGACGTCGAGGTGCACTCGGGTTCCAGTCGACCGCTCGTGGGCGAACCCAAACATGCCGGACATGTGCACGGCGAGAGTGGCCTCGATGGCGCTGACCTCCCCGAATCAACCACTCCCCTCGACGGAACCGATGCCGTGCAGTTCATCGTCGATGCCTGCCATCAACACGACAACCTGTGGCTTGTCCCGGTTGGCCCCCAGACCAACATTGCCCTCGCCTTGCAGAAGGACCCGACCATCGCGCAACGCATCGCCGGGATCTCACTGATGGGCGGCGGCTCATTCGGCAACCGCAGCACGATGGGTGAGTTCAATATTTGGGCCGACCCCGAAGCAGCACAGATCGTGTTCGCCAGTGGTGCGCCCATGATCATGGCGGGCCTCGACGTCACGCACCAGTTCCAGGCAACGCCGACCCGTATCGAACGGCTCCGCGCAATCGACGGGACGCTGGCAACCACACTCGCCGACCTGCTCGTGTTCTTCTCGATGATGTACCAGCGCAACCACGACGAGGGCCACCTGCAGGGCGGAGCGATGCACGACCCACTCGCCGTGCTCGCGCTCACGCACCCCACGCTGTTCGAACGAGTCAATCGACACGTGGTGGTCGAAACCCAGGGCGAATACACCCGCGGCATGACCGTCATCGACGAGCGTCGTCTGATCGAACGCAAGGCGGCCAATGTCGCCGTGCTGACCCATGTCGACGCTGACGCTGCCTTTGACCTCGTTGCCGAGGCGGTTGCTCACTTCACTCCCTGATCGAAGGTCAGAGGCCGGAGGCGCCCACTCCGTAGTGTGGGCGCCGTGACCACGACGCTTCCCGACGGCACGATCGACGCCGACGACACCTTCCCTCGCCAACACGCCAGGACGCAGCGATTCACGCTCGGCGCTCCTCGCGACATCACCGTGTCAGCCGATGGTGAACGCGTGATCTTTCTGCGCAGCGCCAGTGGTTCGGACTCGGTGAATGCGCTGTGGGTACTCGATGTTGCATCGGGGATGGAACGATTGGTCGGCGATCCGCGGATGCTGCTGGCAACCGACGACGGCGGTGACCTTCCCCCTGAGGAACGTGCCCGGCGAGAGCGAACGCGAGAGAGCGGCGGCGGCATCACCGCGTACGCGACTGACCATGCCGGCAAGGTCGCTGCATTCGCACTGAGTGGACGATTGTTCGCGGCCGGCCTGCTGAGCGGGTTTGCTCGCCCGATCGACGTCGCCGGGCCGGTGTTCGACCCTCGACCCGATCCGACCGCCCGGAGAATCGCCTATTCGAGCGGACGGCTGTTGTGTCTTGCCGAACTCGACGGAACATGGCGCGTCCTCGCCGGAGGCGACCCAAAGGAAGCCGACACCGTGACATGGGGCAGCGCCGATTTCATCGCTGCCGAAGAGATGCACCGCTTCCGCGGTTATTGGTGGAGTCCCGACGGCAACACGATCGCCACCTGCCGCGTCGACACCGCGCCTGTCTCGGAGTGGAACATTGCCGACCCGGCCAACCCGGCCACACCCTCCCGCACCGTGCGATATCCCGCAGCGGGTACGGACAACGCCACCGTCTCGCTCCACCTCCTCGGCTTGAACGGATCGCGCACCGACGTCGACTGGGATCACGAGTTCTTCCCGTACATCGCTTCGGTCAACTGGACCACGGCGGGTCTCGTCATGCACGTCCAGTCGCGTGACCAGCGCGGCACCATGACCTTGCAGGTGGACGAGATCACCGGCGAAACCGAGGTCCTCGACCACGACTACGACGACGCGTGGGTCGAATTGGTGCCAGGGACGCCACGCCTCCTCAACGACGGAACGCTCGTCGCCGCAGCGGATCGCGACGGAGCGCGACGGTTGTTGGTCTCCGGCGAACCGGTGACTCCAACAGACCTCCAAGTGCGGTCGGTGCTCTCGGCGACACCGAACGCGATCACGTTCACGGCCAACGCCATCGGTGACGCCACGTCACTCCACGTTTGGCGTCGCCACGCTGACGGGCGGCTTGTGGCACTCACCGATGAACCCGGGGTGCACTGGATGACCGAGGGCGGCTCGACGACCGTGGTGCGATCGGCATCGATGGATGAACCCGGAGCCACCGTCACGGTCAGCAGCGCCAACGACACCACGCCGGCGCACACCATCGAATCGTTCGCCGAATCCCCACTCGTTGCACCCAACATCCAGTTCTTCCGGACGGACGAGACCGGACTCAGCGTTGCACTCCTGCTCCCTCACGATCATGCGACGACGTATGGCGGCGGCCGGTTGCCAGTTCTTCTCGATCCGTACGGCGGCCCTCACGCGTTGCGCGTCCAGTGCGCCAACAATGCCTTCGTCGCCTCGCAGTGGTTTGCCGACCAAGGCTTCGCCGTGGTGGTGACGGACGGGCGCGGCACACCGGGCCGGGGTTCGGAGTGGGAACGCGCAGTGAGCGGCGACCTGGCGACTGTGCCCCTCAATGACCAGATCGAGGCGTTGCAGTTCGTCGCGAGAGAGACATCTCACCTCGATCTCCGGCGCGTGGCGATCCGCGGCTGGAGTTTCGGCGGCTATCTCGCGGCCCTCGCCGTGCTCCGCCGACCGGACGTGTTCCACACAGCAATCGCTGGCGCGCCGGTCACCGAATGGCGGCTGTATGACACGCACTACACCGAGCGGTATCTCGGAGACCCCAACACGCAGAGCGAGCAGTACGACGCAAGTTCGTTACTTCCGCTCGCCAGCGATCTCCAACGTCCACTCCTACTGATCCACGGACTGGCCGACGACAACGTTGTCGCTGCGCACACATTGCAGCTCTCGTCAGCGCTCCTCGCCGCCGGACGGACCCATGAGGTGTTGCCGCTCGTCGGCGTCACCCACATGACGCCCCAGGAACAGGTGGCAGAAAACCTGCTGCTCCATCAGCTCGACTTCCTGCGTAGATCACTTCCATCTCCGACGTGACTGTGCACACCTCAGCCGAAGCCGTCACCATCCCAAGATGAATCCAAGATGAAATCGAGGATGAAACGGCGGATGAAGGATGAAAGCGAAACGGACGGCGACGGGCGTGTGGTCTAACGTCGCCCCGGTATGAATGATCGCCTCCTCGAGCTGTACCGCGGCGTCGCCGTCCACGCCACCGCCAACCTGGAGCACCAGGCCGCCCTGGAACTGCTGGTGCTGGTGATGCTTGCCGATCAGGACATCGCCGACGAGGAGGTCGAACTCGTCCGCGAGATCAGCACCGAGTGGCGAGACGACGAATTTGCGTTCGAGGAGTACCTCCGGCCTGCGATCGAAGAGGCACGTCAAGCCATTGAGCACGATCGAGTCGAAGAATTCCTCGACTCGATCGACGGGCGGATCAGTAGCCGCGTATTGCGATCTGCCCTCTTCTCAGCGGCTCGCGAGGTCGCGGGCGTCGATGACGAGGTGAGCCCGGAAGAAGGTTCCCTGCTCTCCCAAATTGCCGTCCGCTTCGTCTGACCGGAACGGGAAACTAATGGCCTGGGCTCAGGGTCGTTGAGCGAGCGCGATTCGATCAAGACCACTGAGATCCTTTCGGATCTCCGCCTCTGCATAACCATGCGCGGCAAGCAGCTGCTGAACGGCAGGGCCCTGGTCGTGGCCGATCTCGAGGATGAGCCATCCGCCTGAACGGAGTCGGCTGAACGCACCGTCGATGATGATCCGGATGTCGTCGAGCCCATCGGGTCCTGCGAACAGCGCCGAAGCAGGTTCCCACTCCCCCACGATCCGCTCGAGGTCTGGCGACGCGTCGGCGACGTAGGGAGGATTCGACACGATCACATCGGCAACCACGTCGAGAGGGAGCGCGTCGAACCATGAGCCGTGCGCGATCTGCACGTTCGGTGCGGCCCGACCGATGCCGGCAAGGTTTGCGCGAGCCACGTCGAGCGCATCGCTGCTCGTATCCGTCAGCCAGACGGTGGTGCCGTTCAATGGCAGCTCATCGGCCAGCGCGAGACCGATCGCGCCTGACCCGGTTCCCAGGTCGATGATCGTCCGTTCGGCATCGAAGCCACGGGCAATCACCAGCGCTACTTCGGCAACGATTTCGGTTTCGGGCCGCGGGATGAGCACTCGCTGATCGACTGCAAGGTCGAGTCGACGGAACGCCCAACGCCCCAGCACGTACTGCAATGGTTCGCCCGTGCGGTAGCGAGCGATCATGGCATCGAGGTGACTGACCATGCGCACCGTCGGCGCTTCGTCGAGCGATTGGAGGAACTCGTCCGGCTCGGTCGACGAGGCGACTTCGCAGATCCACCGCGCGTGCTGGCGGTCGTCGATCGCCTCGCTGGTCTCGGCCCAGAGCGCCCGCCATGTCGTGGCCAGGTCCTCGTCGCCGACCGTGCTCGTCGGGTCGGTCGGGCCCGTCGGGTCGGATTGAGGCGACTCTGTCACTGCCCGCTCTCGCCACCCTCGGCCAGGAGCCGGGACCGCTCATCGGCCGCGAGCGCATCGACGACGGGTTGCAGGTCGCCTGCCAGGGTGTCGGCCAGTCGGTAAATCGTGAACCCGATGCGATGATCGGTGACCCGATTCTCCTTGAAGTTGTAGGTGCGAATCTTCTCGCTGCGCCCACCTCCGCCGGTCTGGGACCGACGTGCATCCGACTGCTCTTCACGTCGTTCAAGCTCAGCCAGTTCGAAGAGCCGGGTCCGCAGCACCGTCATCGCGCGCAGCCTGTTCTGCAACTGCGATCGTTCGTCTTGCATCGACACGACCAACCCGGTGGGACGGTGCGTGATGCGGACGGCCGAGTCGGTGGTGTTGACGCTCTGACCGCCCGGACCACTCGCCCGGAACACGTCGATGTCAAGGTCGCGTTCGTCGACCGACACGTCGACCTCATCAGCTTCGGGAAGCGCAGTGACCGTGGCCGAGGAGGTATGGATCCGCCCCTGCGATTCTGTCACCGGCACACGCTGCACCCGGTGCGGACCACCTTCGAACTTCAGATTGCGCCAGGCGGTTGCGCCCTTCACGACGAAGGTGATCTCGTTGAACCCACCCATGTCGCTGAGCGTCGACGACAGGAGCTCGGTTTTCCACCCACTGCTGGCTGCGTAGGCGTCATACATCTCGTAGAGATCTCGAGCAAAGAGGTTGGCTTCCTCGCCGCCCTCAGCGCCACGGATCTCCATCACCACGTTCTTGCCGTCGTACGGATCCTTCGGCAGCATCATCTCGCGGAGCTCGTCTTCAAGCCCGGGGAGCTGGGCCTCGGCCTCATCGATTTCGGCCTGCATCAGCTCGCGCTCGTCGCCGGTCGCCTCGGGCAACATCTCCCGAGCCGCGTCTCGATCAGACGAGCGCAATTGGTGGAGCCGGAACTTCTCGATGACCGGTCCGAGGTCGTTGTAGCGCTTGGACAGTGTGCGGAGTTGGGTTGGGTCGGCGAGCACCTCGGGGTCGGACAACTGGTGTTCCAGCGTCTCGTACTCATCCGCGACCTGACGGAGACGGTCGAACATGTCGAGGTGAGCCATGGTGATCTGAGGCTACTGGCCGGCCAGCACTCCCAGCCCGGAGCGCGGGCGCGTCGTGATCAGGCGGAGGCCGATGTCAGTCCGACGACCGTGACGGGACGTTCGAGCAAGCCGGCGACCTCAGACACGATCGGAAGCAGGTCGCGCGCGGGCAGCACCAGGACGACAGGCTCGTCACCCATTGCCTGCACATCGGCCACGTAGGGCAACGCGTCGAGGTCGACACCGCTGGAGAAGACAACCCTTGCGGGCGAGCCATCGGGGCGCACCCCGCGGGCAACGCACGGAACCGGATCCTTCAGGTTCGGACGGGGCACCGGGGGTTCCGCCGGGGTCAGTTCCGTGCATCCGACGAGGACAGGTGTTTCCTCGGCCTGCCAGCGCAGGAACCGTTCAATGCCCAGTCGGTTCAGTGGGTGCTGCGGCGAACCGGTGGATCGGTGCGCCTGCACGGTTGAGACAATGTCGGCCAACGCTGCGACGGTGGGGATCTCGCCATGGAGCATCTGAAATGCTTCGCGGTCCGCGGCGCCCACGCCGACTTCGAGACGCACCCCGTCGTCGTCCGCTCTGGCCAACTCGCTCACCTCACCCAAGAAACCGGTGGTCGGGCTTGCAACGACCCGACACACTTCGAGGCCCCGAACTTCCCCGAACAAAACGCCATGTTCGGCATTCGGAGTCGCTCCAGCTTCCACGATCATGCTCCGGAGCGCTTCGTGTTCCTCGGGCACCGCGCGACGCGTCGGCAGCGGCTCAGCGATGGCGGGGAGCAGTGCCCGGCCGTCGGCAAACCACACCGTGATCGGCAAGGAAAAAGCGGTGGCGCGCCGGGCAAGCAGGCCCGTGTCGTGCTCGGCGATGACATGCAGGTGGGTTGCCGATCGCCGAACAGCCCAGACCAGTGCCGCACCCAGCGACCGATCCGCGCGCCCGTCGATGAGCACCCATGCCGCGCCGTCGCGTAGCAGCGCAGCACCGGTCGCAAAGGTCTCAGCGTCAGCACCAGTCGCGCCACTCTGGCGAGGCCCAAAATGCTCGTCGACGAGGGCCCCGAGCTTGATCGCAAGCAGCTGCGAACGCCGGGAAGTGTCGGCGGGGATCCTCGAAGCGTCAGTCACGACGCCGACGCTATCGAAGGCCGGTGTTCAGCGGTGAGACAGCGACGAGACCAACCAGCCGTCTGATTCGGCTACGACTCGGCACGCAGACGAACAGCCGGTCGGTACCCATTCGAGCCGGCCACCAAGGAAACACCGGGCGGGCGAGTCGGCCCATTCGGAGCGGTGCCTCCCGGTGCCGACGCGAAGAGGCCGAGATCCTCGATCGATCGGTTCAGAACCTCGGACGATCCGCCACCGAGCCAGCCGTCGATCACACTGCCGTAGTAGTCACGGAAGTCGACGTGATGGGCCATGCGACCCCACCGGCCGAGGCCAGCGAGCGTCGGTCGTTCGCCGTAGAGGCCACCCTGAACATTCGAACCGAAGACGAAGTGCGGTGCCGTCGTGCCGTGGTCAGTACCAGCACCATCGTTGGCTTGGCTTGTGCGACCGAACTCAGAAAACGTCATGAATGTGACGCGAGTTGCCCATGCCGGATCGAGTACTTCGTAGAACCGACGAATCGCTGCGTTCAATTCCTGCATTCGCAGTGGATGTTGGTCCGGTTGGCCCGCATGGCTGTCGAAGTCACCCCATCCAGCGCTCAGCACACGAAAACCGAGGTTCGCGTTGATCAGCCGGGCCTGGACCTCAAGTCGAGCGACCAGGTCGACGCTGGGGAGTTCCTCGGGGATCGCCGGAGCAATCTCACTTGCGACCTCGAGTTGGTCGACGAACGCCTGGCCGATCTGACGGTTCCAGAAGTCGGTGCTGGACGCGCTGAGGTTGCGAACCGTTTGGTACTGCCGCTGATAGCGCTCCTCCGAACGGGCCCCAAACGACGGTCGGCTGGCAGGAATCGCCGTTGCCCGGCTCGATTCACCCAGCATGTGCAACGGCAGCGAGTGTCCGACTTCGGCCGCGGCGAAAAGGTCCTTCGACCCGCTCAGGTAGCCGTCAAGCCACCGGCCGAGCCACCCGGATGTGGGGATCCCGGACGTCTGGCCTGCCATCCACTTGGCCATCGAGTTGAAGTGGCTGAGATCCGGATCCGGATATCCAATGCCTTCGACAATCGCAAGTTGGTCGTTGTCCCAGAACTCTTTGAGCACGGTGAGCTCGGGGTGCAGACCCGTACTGCGGTTGATCGGCAAGGTCTGTCCCGCGGGAATCGCCAGGCTGCCGTGTTGTGCGTAGTACTCACCATCGCTGATCGGGACCACGGTGTTCAGTCCGTCATTGCCGCCGAACATGCCGAGCACAATCAAGATGCCATCGCCGGCTCCGATCGGACCCGCGGCCCGCGAGGTGTCACCGTTGCCGAACGCCGTGTCGAGCAGCGACGAGCCGGGCCCCGCGACGAGGCCTGCGCCGAGACCCATGCCAACGAGTTGCAGAAATCGGCGGCGGTCAAGTGCGTGGGCGTCAGCACCTGTGGCGAATGCTGCCTCCGGAACACTGAGGTGGTTCAGGGCGCTGGCGGTGGAGATGTCGTTGTCGAGCATGTTGGTTCTCCGGTCAGGCCACGTGCAGTTCGGGGGCGAGCAGGATGAGGAAGACCAGGTCGGAGCGCTCCCAGCGGCCGGCGGCGGCCAGGTGATCGATCAGCCGTTCGCGTGTCGGAGCGGCAAGCGTCACCTCCATCAGGTCGGACATGTTGTCCACCACCTCTTCGTCGGACATCGTCGGGATGTAGTCCGGCCACGGGCCGGCGGCAATCAACTCGTCGCGCGTCAGGCGACCGTGTCGGAACTGGAGGTATCCACTGTCGTCCCAGTAGGTGCGGCCAGCGGTCCATGCAAAGCCCTGCGCGATACGGGCGCGGGCCTCCATTGCGCTGGCATTGACGTAGTACCCATTGATCTTCCAGCCACTGACGTTGGGCGGATGCAGGATCAGCTGGCCGGTGTTGCCCATCAGCCACATCGGCGTGGCATCTTTCGAACGCAGGTCGAGCGCATAGAGCAGCGATGCGATCCAGTCGATGGGTGAGCGGACGAGCCCGGTCAACACCTCCTCCGCGTAGAACTCGTCTCGGAGCAGCATCGTGCGGACCCAGGGAAGGATGTCGAAGTCAGCAGCGACGAACGCATCACGCATCGCGTCGATGACCGCCGCCGGCGGTGCCTGGTTGGCGAAGTCAACCCACAACTTCCGTGACAGGAACTCGGCCGCCACAAGCCGCGTCGGCCTGCCACGATTGTGCACCTTGTCCGCTCCGGATGGCACCACGCCATTGCCGAGGATCACCTCGATGGTCTCGTCACCGTGACGGCGAGGATCGCCACCGTTGTTGATTGTCTGGCCCAGGAATTGCTTGACCGAACTGTCATGAAAGATCGGCGTCCAACGCTCCTTTGGCAGGTCATCGAGCCAGACATACTCGCCGGTCTGCCAGTTGTCGCTGTGCCCAGTCCAAGCTGCCGTGGCTGCCTCGACGTCAGCTTCGGTGTAGTTCCCGACTTCGAGCAGGAAGAGCTCCATCAGCTCACGCGCGAAGTTCTGGTTGGGCGAGTCGGCCTCGTTGCGGTTGTTGTCGAGGTAGCGCAGCATTGCGACCTGCGTCGACATCTCGGTGACCATGTCGCGAAAGTTGTCGAGGCCGTCCCTGCGATACAGATCGATCTGCTCGCGCATCAACTCGGCGCTGCCAACTTTGCCGATCTCGCTGACCAGATGGCCGTGCCAGAACAGTGCCATCTTCTCCTGCATCGGCCTCGGCGAGTCGTTCGCCATGCGATCGAACCAGAAGTGGGCGAGCTCTTGACCCCGCCGCCAATTGTCGTCCTCACCCGTGTTTTGGAAGACCACCGATGGCGGAGCCGGCAGACGATGTGCCGCGGTGCCGAGAATGTTGTCGACGATGTCAGCGAACGTCGTCAACCCCATCAGTTCGTCGACTCGCGACTGTCGGTCGATGAACTCAGTGCGGCGGAGGAGATGGCGAACGTTGCGCTCTTTCTTCACTGGCACGGTGGGGTGTTCCTCGTCGTTCGGATGCGGGCGGATCGTCTAAAATCCATGCGTTTCCGACTGTTTGCTGTATCGACATTCGTCCCACCTTCTTAAATGCCGCGATGTCGTCAATTGCACTATCGGCGGGGAGGTTCCCGAGGAGCAACCCCACACGCAGGGAAAACGCGAAGAGCCGCCCCAACGGGGCGGCTCTTCGGTGGATCGATCTTGTCGATCTCTTGATCGGTGAAACCGCTGTCAGTAGCAGCGGCGCAGCATCACTCCTCGATGTTCGAGGGAGCGTTCTTCCGAGCGCCGTAGCGACGGTTGAAGCGCTCAACACGACCACCGGAGTCAACGAGCTTCTGCTTGCCCGTGAAGAACGGGTGGCATTCGTTGCAGAGTTCGACGGTCAGGTCACCCTCAACGGTCGACTTGGTGGTGAACGTGTTTCCGCAGGAACACCGCACGCCGGTGTCGCTGTATGTGGGATGGATGTCAGTCTTCATGATGATTCCTTTGTGATCTTCCTGGTGCCGGCTGAACGAGTTCGTCGGCGACAGATCGGGCGGGACGAGTGTAACCACGCCCGATTGGGTTTTGTTCCGTGCTGGAGACCTGAGTTGCCCGAGCGGCCAGGCTCACATTCCAGGTTGTTTGGCAATCTCGCTGAGGAACTCGGCGTTGGTGCGGAACGTCTTGAGGCGGTCGATCAACAGCTCGAGGCCGGGAGCAGCATTGCCGTCCGCAGCAAGGCCGCTGAGGACCCTGCGGAGCTTCCAGACCATCTGCAGTTGCTTGCGGTCGAAGAGCAGTTCTTCGTGGCGAGTCGAGGACGCGTCCACGTCGATCGCCGGGTAGATACGGCGCTCGGCGACCTTACGATCGAGGCGCAGCTCCATGTTGCCCGTGCCCTTGAACTCTTCGAAGATCGCTTCGTCCATCCGGCTGTTTGTGTCGACCAACGCCGTGGCGAGAATCGTCAGCGATCCACCCTCTTCGACATTGCGGGCCGACCCGAAGAACTTCTTGGGCGGGTACAACGCACCAGCATCGATACCACCGGACAAGATCTTGCCGCTGGACGGAGCCGCGAGGTTGTAGGCCCGGCTGAGGCGGGTGATGCCATCGAGAATGATCACGACGTCCTTGCCTTCCTCGACCTTGCGGCGCGCCTTGGCAATGGTCATCTCAGCGACGTGAGTGTGCTCGTCGCTGGGCCGGTCGAAGGTCGATGAAATCACTTCGCCCTTGACCGAGCGCCGCATGTCGGTGACCTCTTCCGGTCGCTCATCGATGAGCAGCACAAGCAGTTCGACCTCTGGGTTGTTCAGCTCGATCGACTGAGCGATCGTCTTCATCACCGTGGTCTTGCCGGCCTTGGGCGGCGAGACGATGATGCCGCGCTGACCCTTGCCGATCGGCGACAGCAGGTCGACGATGCGGGCGGTCATGTTGGCCGGGTCGGCTGGGTTCTCGAGCCGCAACTGCTGATCCGGGAACAGCGCCGTCAACTTCTCGAAATGCGGTCGCGTCTTTGCGGCTTCCGGATCGCCGCCGTTGACGGTCTTGACATCGATGAGCTGCGGATTCTTTTCGTTGCGCTGTGCTGGACGCACGGTGCCGGTGATCTCATCGCCCTTACGCAGACCGAACTGGCGGGCGATCTTGACCGTGATGTACGCGTCCTCCTTCGTTGGGAGGTAGCCATCCGTGCGCAAGAAGCCGTAGCCCTCATCGCGCACGTCGAGGAAACCGGTGACCTCGATCGGCTCAGTGCCCTGCGGCTGACCGTCGCCGTCGAGCATCTCGGCGTCTTCGCCTTGGGGACCCTCATTGCCGCGACCGCCACCCTTGCGACGGCGCCGACGACGCTTGTTGCCGCCTTCTCCGCTCTCATCGTTCCGGTTGCGTTGCTGGCCGCCCTGATTTCCGCCTTGATTTCCGCCTTGATTGCCAGATTGGCCACCGCCCTGGTTCCGGTTGCGGTTGCCGCCCTGGCTGTTTCCGCCCTGGCCACCGCCATCGCGGTTGCCCCCACCGTCGCGGTTGCCGCCGCCATCGTTGGCGCGACCTTCACCGGCAGCTCGTTGGCCGTCGCCGCGGTTCGCGTCTCGGTTCCCATCGGACTGGTTGCGATTCCGGTTGCGATTGCCACCGTCATTGCGGTTCTCACCAGCTTGCTTCGGCTCGTCACCTGACGAGCCGACGTCGCTGACGTTCGTGTCGACACCTTGCTCGCGCAGGGCAATCTCCCAATCGGCAAGCGGCTCACCATCGTCACCGAGGACCACACCATCTGCGGCCGGTTCGGACGCAGACTTCTGCGGTGCGGGCGAAACGGTGCGCTCCCGGCGCGGCGCGCGATCTTCTTGCTCCGCTGCAGCCTCAGGCCGCTTCGCCGGAGCATCGCTCGACGCGGGGCCGCTCGACGGGCCCGTCGTGTCGAGGATCTTGTCGATGATGTCGGACTTCTTCAGTCGCGAGTTGGCCTTGACGCCGAGCGCCTTGGCCATTTCCAGCAGGGTGTCTTTGTCCTTGGATTCCAGGACGGACTGTTCGAGAGCGGCAGCGGCCACGTTGTTCCTCTCCTCCCGCAGTCAGCCCGGTGGACTGGAACACGGAAAGTGATCAGGTCTCAGGGAAGGCGATGAGGGGTCGAACTCGCGCCCGACAGAATCCCCTGAGCAGACATGCGCACACAACCGAGAGTTCGGGGTGCGACTTAGCAAGCTAAGTGGACCTGACGATAGCCCGCTGGCCAGCAGGAATGCAACGCCCGACCACGTGTTGCTCACATCGCTGTCATTTCGTGTTCAACGCGTCAGTTGCTCAACCAGACGTTGCACGGTGGCCAAGTCGTTCGCCACGGTCTGGGTTCGTTCGTCCCGTTCGAAGAGGTCAGCCAAGTGCGCAGGGAGTTCTGGGCGGAAACCGATGGCCTCTTCAACGGCGTCTGGGAATTTGGCGGGATGCGCCGTCGCAAGCGTGATGACGGGACCACCGTCGCCAGCCGCTGACAACATCCGTGCCGCCGCCGTGCCCGTCGCCGAATGCGGATCGAGGACGTAGCCCGAGGCGTCGTACACCCGCCGAATCTCGCTGAGCGTCGACACATCGTCGAACGCTGCTGCACGGAACGAGCCCGCCATGAAACGGTCGCGCTGGTCACCTTCGATGTCGAGTCGCCCGGTCGAACGAAACCGCGTCAGCTGCTCGGCGGTCATCCCGCCGTCGCGGCCGTTCATCTCAAACAGCAGCCGCTCAAAGTTCGACGACACCTGAATGTCCATCGACGGACTCAACGTCGGGACCACACCGCGAGCGGTCATGTCGTGGTCGTTGACAAACCGAGTGAGGATGTCGTTGGTATTCGACGAGATGATGAAGTCACGAATCGGCGCACCCATCTCGCGTGCAATCCACCCCGCAAGCACGTTGCCAAAGTTGCCGGTGGGAACACTGAACGTGGGAGCCGTGGCAAATGCTTCAGAGGCGGTGACGTAGTAGACGGTCTGGGCCATGACCCGAGCCCAGTTGATCGAGTTGACGGCCGACAGCTGGTTCCGAGTCCGGAAGTCGACATCGTTGAACATGGCCTTCACCAGGTCTTGGCAGTCATCGAAGGTGCCCTCGACTGCGACGGTGTGGACGTTGGGCGCATCAACCGTGGTCATCTGCTTGCGCTGCACATCACTGGTCCGACCCAACGGATACAGAATCACGATGTCGACGTTGGCGCAGCCCGACACGCCGTCAATGGCGGCCGAACCGGTATCGCCACTCGTTGCCCCGACGATGGTGACCCGCTCGCCTCGAGCCGACAGGACGTGATCGAACAGCTTGCCGACCAACTGCAACGCCACATCCTTGAACGCAAGGGTCGGACCGTGGAACAGCTCCTGCACCCAGTGACGATGATCGATCTGCACCAGCGGTGTGATTGCCGGGTGCCGAAAGGTCGAATAGGCCTCGGTACACAGGTGGGTCAGGGTGATCTCGTCGATGTCAGGGGTGACGAACGGCAACATCACCTCGACCGCACGCTCGACGTACGTTCTGGCGCCTCGGGATGGTTGCAGGGCCGGCCACGACTCAGGCATGTACAGGCCGCCATCCGTGGCGAGGCCTGCCAGCAACACGTCGTTGAAGCCGAGATCGGGAGCCGATCCGCGAGTCGAGACGTAACGCACGCTCAGTCGCCAATCACGCGCAGCAGGCCACCGACCTTGAGCACGACATCGAGTTCGTTGAGCTCGCGCACCGTGGCTTGCACATGCTTCTCCAGCGCATCGTGGGTGATGAAAACCAGCCGCGCATCGGGCCCGTTGCCTTCCTGCTCGGCAACCCGAATGCTCACCCCGTGCTTGGCGAAGACGCCAGTGACCGCGTGGAGTACGCCAGGCTGGTCCGCCACGTCGAGGCCGAGCAGGTACTCAGCCGACGTCTCGTCGATCGGGCGAATCGTCGCCTTGCCGAGCTCGCCGAGCGAACCATGCGTGCCCGCTCGCAGGTTGATGGCTGCATCGACCACATCGCCGAACACCGCACTGGCGGTCGGGGCGCCGCCCGCACCTCGGCCGTAAAACATCAGGCTGTCGACGTAGTCGCCTTCAACAAAGACGGCGTTGAAGCTGTCCCGGACGGTGGCGAGTGGATGATGGTCAGGAACCATCGTGGGGTGCACACGCACGCTGATCTCACCACTGGCGCTGTCGCGCTCGACGATGCCGAGCAACTTGACCACGTAGCCCAGGCGTCGAGCGATTGCGATTTCGGAGGCGGTGATCTCGCTGATGCCTTGGTGGTAGACGTCGCCTGCCACGACCTTCTTACCGAACGCGACGGTGGCGATGATGGCTGCCTTGGCGCCGGCGTCATAGCCCTCGACGTCTGCTGTGGGGTCGCGTTCGGCGTAGCCGAGGCTCTGCGCATCCTTCAACGCTGCGCCGTAGTCAGCGTCTCCGCCGCTCTCCACCGCGTCGGTCATCTTGGTGAGGATGTAGTTAGTCGTGCCGTTGATGATGCCGAGCACGCGGGTGATCGGCTCACCGTGCAAACTTTCGCGCAACGCCCGCATCACCGGAATGCCGCCAGCGACCGCTGCTTCGAACAGCAGGTCACGACCCGCTGCGTCGGCGGCGGTGTAGAGCTCGGCACCGACGTTTGCAAGCAGTTCCTTGTTGGCAGTCACCACCGGTTTGCCGTGCGCAAGTGCCGCGAGGATCAACTCGCGGGCCGGCTCGATGCCGCCGATCGATTCCACAACGATGTCGACATCCGGATCGGTGACCACGGCCATGGCATCGCGTGTCAGGACACCCTCGGCGAGGTCGACGTCACGCGGCGCGGACATGTTGCGCACTGCGACTCGCGTGACTTCGAGGTCAATGCCCGTGCGCTCGAACACGCTCACGCGCTGGGTGGCGACGAGGTCGACGAGGGCAGCGCCCACGTTGCCGCAGCCGAGCACCCCGATCTTGAAAGACGTTGCTTCGCTGGTCACGGGCCTGAGGCTACTGGCTGCGATCGATCCGATCAGGGTGCGTTGCCGAACGGCGCACGCCACATCGGCGTGCCCTGCCAATGCCGGTACCGTGCCACCGATGACGAGCGCGTCCGACCTGCTCCAGACGGTCAGCAACGAGTTTCGCGATGTCGTCAGCATCGTGACGCCTGAGCAGTGGAACCTTCCGACTCCCTGCCCCGACTGGACGGTGCTCGAACTCATCGGACATGTGGTCGGTGGCAGTCAGATGGCAACGTCGCTGGTCGGGGGCGCCTCACGCATTGAGGCGATTGGCCTCCTTGCCACCGACTTCGTTGGCACCGACCCGCTGGGCGCGGTCGACGCCGCTTTGGCCGCGCAGCGCGAAGCGTTCGACGAGGTCGATCTCGAGAACCTCACCTGTCAGCACCCTGCAGGCGACATGCCCGCAGAGCAGCTGCTGGGCCTCCGAATTGGCGACCTCCTCATTCACCGCTGGGACCTCGCCCGCGCGATCGGTGCCGACGAGCAGCTGCCCGCCGATGCGGTGCAACGCGTCTGGGACGACACTGCCCCGATGGCCCCGATCATTGCGCAGCTCGGCGTCTTTGGAGACGGCCCCAGCGGCACCGTCCACGATGACGCGCCGCTCGCTGAACGACTGCTCGACTTGATGGGCAGGCGCGGCATCAAACCGAGGTCGGCCTAACCCGCGGAGCGGGGCATCGCGTCAGGCGACGTCGCGACCGAGGAATGCTGCAAGCTGGTCCGCGGCGCTTGCACCGTCGGGGCACTCGCGCTCAAGACCAAACGGTGCCGATCCCTCTTCGCCTCGGAAGCCTTCCCGGATCGACGACTTCGCCTGATCGAGAATCTGAGCGGCAAGCTCGGGCGCGATATCGGTCGACTGACCGGTCGCCTTGGCGAGGTCCCACCCATGCGTGAAGGTGTCGTTCATCGCCAGGCCCATCACGGCCGCCGCCGGCATTTCACCGAATGGCATCTTGACCGTGCTCTGCATGACGCCGTCTGCTTCGAAGCAGGCAACGAGCGCAGCGGTGGCCTCGTCGTACGCGGCAAGGTAGTCACCCGCCGCAAAGTCGCTGTCGGCGCCAATCGGAGGCTGGCCCTTAATGCCAGCAGCAAAGAAGTGCTGGGCACCAACGAGGTGGTTGATCAGACCGGCGACGTCCCAGGACGCACACGGGGTCGGGTTCTGCATCTGATCGGACGTGACGTCAGCGAGGACGCTCCGAGTGGACGCGTTGACTTGCTGCAGGGGTCGTGTACTCATGTCCGCAACCTAGTTGGGGACCGATGGATCGCCGACGTCGCCGGCAACAACCTCAGCGCCGCACGATGTCGTGATACTTGTCGACGTTGCCGACGACGTCGTTGAAGCGGTTCTCGTCGAGGACCGCTCCTTCCCGACGCACGTCGTCCGGGTCGATGGTGAGCAGCCGATCCACCTTCGCGAAACTCGGACGCCGCTTCGGGTCCCAGGCGCCGCTGCCAACGGCAATGTGTTCACCCCGCTGCTTGTCTTTTGAGGTCAACTGCACGCCAGCCAGGTCGTCACCGATCCGTCCGATGATGACGACTGGCCGATCCTTGCCCTGATTCGGATCGTCCTCGTAGGGCACCCAGGTCCACACGACCTCACCCGGGTCGGGATCGCCGTCGAGGTCGGGCGAGTACTCGATACGAACGTCTGGCTCGACCCGCCGAGTCCGAGGCGCCGGCTTCCGGACCGTTTTACCCGTTCCTCGCTCGCGCTCCTTCTGCGCTGTTTGGATCTGCTTGAGCAGGTTGAGGATGGTGTTGATCCACTTCGTCATGCTGATTCCAATTTTCGGGGAGGGGCGTTTTAGCCGATGTCCGCGCGGAGCAGATCGTCGTAGGTCTCGCGACGCACGACAAGGCGCGCATCGCCGTTGGCCGCGAATACGACTGGCGGGCGCGTGATCTTGTTGTAGTTGGAGCCCATCGAGTGGCCGTAGGCACCAGTGACCGGCATGGCGAGGAGGTCACCCACTGCGGTGTCGGCCGGCAACTGCGCCGCGAACGATAAGACATCGCCAGATTCGCAGTGCTTGCCGACCAATCGAGCGGTCATGGCCCGCTCGTCGGTGACGGCTCGGGGCAGGAAGGACTCGTAGCCGGATCCGTACAAGACGGGTCGGGGGTTGTCGCTCATCCCGCCGTCGACCGAGATGTAGGTGCGGACACCTGGGATGTGTTTGACGGTGCCGACGCTGTACACGGTCATCGCCGCGGCTGCGGCAATCGCTCGGCCTGGTTCCACGCTGACTTTCGAGCGCACGCCAAGTGCCTGGCAGGCATCGAGCAGCACGTTGCCCCAGTGCGCGATCGTTGGCGCTTCTTCGCCCTCGATGTATGCGACGCCGAGGCCACCACCGAGCACCAGCTCGGGAAGGTCGAGCGGGACGGCGAAATCGGCCATGACTGCCGCTGCCTTCGCAAACGATGACGCCTCGAACACGTTCGAACCGATGTGACAGTGCACACCGACGAGTTCGACTGACGTCGATCGACGCGCTCGGTCGACGGCTTTGAGCGCATCGCCGTTGCCGAGGTTGAAGCCAAACTTCGAGTCGTCTTGACCGGTCGCGATGAATTCGTGCGTGTGCGCCGACACGCCAGGGGTGATCCGCAGCAGCACCTTCGGAACCGGTCCCAACTGTTCGGCAGCAAGGACGTCGAGGCGGTCGAGTTCGTCAAACGAGTCGACGATGATGTGCCGCACTCCTGCCGTGATCGCCTCGCGCAGTTCCGTCATCGACTTGTTGTTGCCGTGCAGTGTGCACACGTTGGCGGGCACACCGGCAGCCAGTACGACGGCCAGTTCGCCACCCGACGCAACGTCGAGCAGGAGCCCCTCGTCGTACACGAGCCGAGCCATTGCTTTGCACAGGAACGCCTTAGTGGCGTACACGACCTGTTGGTGACCGAACGCGGCAACCGCCTGTTGGCAACGAGCCCGAAGGTGCGCTTCGTCGTACACGAACACTGGCGTGCCGTACTCCGCAGCGATCTCCGCGATCGAACATCCCCCGACGCTCAAGTTTCCGTCGGGGCCGACCGTCGCGTTATCGGACAGCAACTGCATCGGAATCGCGCTCATCGTCGATCCCCGCGCGCGCGAACGACCTGATGACGTTGTCCCGTGTGGGTGGGGGTGAAGATCATCACATCTGCTCCGGAGCGGTGATGCCGAGCAGGCCGAGTGAGTGTTCGAGCACTCGTGCCGTGAGGTCAGCGAGGGCCAGGCGACTTGTGCGCACCGGCTCATCCGACTTGAGGATCGGGCACTCCTGGTAAAACGACGAGAAGTCGGACGCCAGCTCGTACACGTACGTGCAGAGTTTGTGCGGGCTATACGAGTCGAGCGTGGTGTCGATCGCCGACGGATAGGCGAGCAGGCGCATCGCCAGCGCTCGCTCCTGCGGCTGGTCCAGGGTGATGTGTGCCGACCGCACCGATGCCCGGTCGATGCCGGCACGGCGGAAGATCGAACAGATCCGAGCATGCGCGTACTGCAGGTACGGGCCGGTGTTGCCCTCGAAGGCGAGCATCCGATCCCAGTCGAACACGTAGTCCTTGATGCGTTCGGTGGACAGGTCGGCGTACTTCAAGGCTCCGATACCGACCATGTTGGCCACGACGAGCCGCTCCTCGGGCACGATGTCGGGGTTCTTCTCAGCGATCGCGGCTGCGGCGCGCTCGACCGCCTCATCGAGCAGGTCGGCGAGCTTGACCGAGTCGCCGGCCCGGCTGCGCATCATCTTTCGGTCCTCGCCCAACACATTGCCGAACCCGACGTGCACCGCTTCGGTCGGCTCCGTCAACCAGCCAGCCATTCGACACACCTCGAACACCATCTGCAAGTGCTGTGCCTGCGGTGTTCCGATGACATACAACATCAGATCGGCGTCGAGCCGCTCGACACGATCGACCACACACGCCAGGTCGCTGGTCGCATACATGAACGCACCGGTCTGCGACTTCGCAATCATCGGAAGTGGGTCGCCATCGCGGTTCTTGAAGCCCGGTGGGTACACCACCATCGCACCGGCGTCTTCGTGCAGCAAGCCGGCGGTCTCGAGTCGTCCGTACACACCTTCCATCAGTGGCTGGTAACGACTCTCCCCCGCCAGATCGTCGTCGGTGAGGAGGACATCAAGCTTGGTGTACACCCGGTTGAAGTAGGCGTTGGACATCTCGACAAGGCGACGCCACAGCACCAGCGTTGCTTCGTCGCCCCCTTGCAGCAGCACCACCCTGGCCCGGGCGCGCTCCTGAAATTCTTCAGAGTCCTTGAACTTCGCATTGGCCTCTTTGTAGAAGCCATCGAGATCGCCCTGCGACAACCCGTCGCTCGCCACGTCCTCGCCGAGGTCAAGCAGGTGTTCGATGAGCATGCCGAACGGCCGGCCCCAGTCGCCGATGTGGTTCTCGCGGATCACTGTGTGCCCGAGAAACTCGTGGAGCCGAACGAGCGAGTCACCGATCACGGTCGAACGCAAGTGGCCGACGTGCATCTCCTTCGCGACGTTCGGCGCCGAGTAGTCGACGACCACGATCTTCGAGTCGGAGGCAGGCTCGACGCCAAGCCGGCCGTCGCCGACCACTGCTGCGAGCTGTGACTCGAGAAAGGACGACGAGAAGGTGACATTGATGAAGCCCGGACCTGCCACCTCGAGGTCGGTGGCGACATCGGTCAGGACGCCCGAGTCGACGACCTGTTGCGCCAGATCACGCGGGTTCGCCCCCAACCGCTTCGCCAACGCGAGCGCGCCGTTGATTTGGGCGTCGGCTCGGTCAGACGGTCGCACGGTTGGATCAGCAGGTGCACCGCCATTGAGATCGGCGAACAACGGTGCAAGCAGCGTCGAGAGTGAGGCGAGTGGATCGGACATGCGCCGTCCATTGTGCCCGATGCAAGCCGCTCGTCCCCTGATCATTCGGCGCGGAATGCTCAGTCGACGGATCCCATCGCAGACTCGTGCTGGCTCTGCGATCCTTGACGGGCACTAGCCTCGTCGGTGATGAGTCGGTGTCCACGATGAGGTTCGGTCGCGGTTCCGCTCGGGATCCGGTCGACTTGGTTCGACTGCCCTCATCCCCGCGAGCACCGCTCGCCGCCATCGGACGGCGAATCGGATTTGCCCTCGGGCTCCTGGTCTTCATTGCGATGGTCGTCCTGATCGGCCGCAACGGCTACACCGATTCTGCAGGCGGCGAATTGGGCCTGATCGACGCGCTGTACTACGCGTCGGTCACCGTCACAACCACCGGCTACGGCGACATCAGCGCCGTCACACCCTCAACTCGCCTGGCGGCCCTACTCCTGATCACCCCCGCCCGCATCCTCTTCCTGATCCTCGTCGTCGGCACGACCGTCGAAGTGCTGACCGAGCGGTCACGCACGCTGCTGCAGACCCAACAATGGAGACGAACCGTGAACCATCACCACCTGATCTGCGGATACGGATCGACGGGACGCGCCGCCGCACGCGCGCTCGTCGCGCAAGGCGTCAAGATGATCGAGATTGCGGTGGTCGACATCGACGAGCAGGCGCTTGCGTTGGCCAGCCAGGACGGCTTCATCGCGATTACCGGCAACGCCTCCAAAGTGTCGGTGCTCAAGCAGGCCGCAATCGATCGCGTCGAGTCCGTGGTCGTCACCCCGAATCGAGATGACACCGCGGTGCTGATCACGCTGACCGCGCGCGAACTCAACCCGAACGCGCGGATCGTCGCCACGGTGCGCGATCGCGAGAACCTCCACCTGCTCCGTCAGAGCGGCGCCGACTCAGCCATCGACCAGGCTGCAGCCGTTGGGCGCCTGGTTGGTATCGCAACACGGACTCCCCAGGCGCTCGATGTGATCGACGACCTGCTGGAGGCTGGCGCCGATCTGGAAATCGTCGAGGTTGCTCCGATTGTGATCGACGGTGTCCATGTCGCTCCCGCCCACGTACGTGTGCTCGAAGTGGTTCGAGATGGACGACGGCTTGCATTCGACAATCCGAAGATCGGTGCGCTCCGCCCTGACGACCGGCTCATGGCGGTGAGTTCCGCCACGTCGTGACCGGTCGAAAAGGCAGGCGATTCCGCTGGAGCGACGAGCAATGCCCGGTAGCTTGCCCGAGTAACTTGAACACCCCGCCCTCGTAGCTCAGGGGATAGAGCACTGGTTTCCGGAACCAGGTGTCGTAGGTTCGAATCCTACCGAGGGCGCAATTTCGTCGCCTCAGTCCGGGCCTCGCCTGGCCGATTGAATGCTGTCGGCCGAGCTCGCGAGCACTGCTCTTTAGCGGTCGGCGACGATCTCGGCCAGCAGCGCATCGAGGAGGCCGGATGCCCCGAAGCGGAAGGTCGACGGCGTCGCCCACTCCGGTCCCATCATCTCCGCCGCCAGGTCGAGGTACGCGACGGCGTCGTCGTAGGTCCGGATACCGCCAGATGGCTTGAGGCCAACGGTGCGATCGGTGGCAGCGATCACCTCGAGCATGATTCGGGCAGCACCGAGGGTCGCGCTGACATCGGTCTTGCCGGTCGAGGTCTTGATGAAGTCGGCACCGAGACCGACCGCTAGCTCGGCTGCACCGCGGATCGCCTCGTCGTCGAGTTCGCCGGTCTCGAGAATGACCTTGAGTACGCCGGGCGGGGCAATGATGTCGCCGACCGCCTCGATCAGGCTCGCCGTCGGTTTGACGTCGCCATTGCGGAACATTTTGTACGGCAGTACGACATCGATTTCCGTCGCTCCGTCCGACAGCGCTGTCAAGGTCTGATCGAGCACAACGCCGGTCTGTTGATTGCCCTTGGGGAAATTGACGACCGTCGCAATGCCCACATCGGAACCGTCGAGCAACTCCACGCAACGCGCGACGTATTCGGGCCACACGCACACTGCCGCTGTGCCATATTCCGCGGCGCGGGCGCACAACGCATCAATGCCATCGGGGGCATGGTCGTCGGACAAGTCGGTCAGGTCGATCAACGAGATCGCATGACGGGCAGTCGCAGCAGAAGCGTTCATGAGAACGCCATCGTCGCGCAGACTTGCCGTCCACGTCATCTCAGCTTTGTGTAAGCGCTTACACTAGAGCGACGCCAGGGAGCGGGACATGGGGACCACGAACGACACAACGCGCAACAAGCGCCCAACGATTCAAGACGTTGCCTCCGAAGCAGGCGTCTCGGTCGCGACCGTCAGCCGAGCGATGCGCGCGCTTCCCAACGTGGCAATCGCAACGCGCCACCATGTCGTTGCCGTGGCAGAACGCCTGGGCTATTCGGCCGATCCGGCTGCATCCCGGCTGGCCGCTGGAACGACGAGGACCGTCACGATGGTCATCCCCAATCTCAGCGGCTGGTACTTCTCCACCGTGGTGGCCGGAGCCGAGACAGTGTGCGCTGAAGCCGGATACGACGTCCTCATTGTCGGCGTCGGCAGCCAGAAGGATCTCAGCCGCATCCTGAGCGAGCAGTACCTCCTTGAGCGACGCACCGATGGCCTCGTGGTCATCGACGTCGTCGTCACCCCCGACCAGGCCACGTCGATCACGCAACGCGGCGTCGCGTTGGCCAGTATCGGAAACCGAACGGCCGGCCATCCGAGCGTGCAGATCGACAATGAGATGGTGGGGCGACTTGCCGCCGACCATCTCATCGGGCTCGGCCACGAACGCTTCGGGATCATCGGTGCGCAGAACGACAACCCGTTGAGTTCCGATGTGCCTTCGCTCCGCCACTGCGGCTTCGTCGGCGCGCTCGCCAGTCACGGCTTGGCATTCGATGACGACCTCCTCGAGCGCGGCAATTTCGGTGTCGACGGCGGGCAGGAGGCAATGGCCGCGCTGCTCAATCGCCATGAGCCGCCGACCGCGGTGTTTTCGATGTCAGACGAAATGGCCTTTGGGGCAATCATGGAACTCAACCACCATGGACTGGTGCCCGGTCGAGACGTATCAATCATCGGCGTCGATGACCACGAGTTCGCACGCGTCGTTGACCTCACTACCATTCGCCAATCGGTCGCGAGTCACGGCGCGGAGGCAGCAAGGTTGCTGATCGACGCGATGCAACAAGATGAGCACCAGATCATCACCTTCGACGCCGCGAGCCCGATACCGGAAGATGCTCACGAGATCGTGGCACCAGTCGAGCTCGTCGTTCGGGGATCCACGGGACGCACCGGTCAGATCTGAGTCGGAAATTTGCGCTGGGAGACTTGACTGCCGAGCCCAATTATGTAAGCGTTTTCATTGTCGCGGCTTTCGCGACGTTCCACAAACCTTCAGGGGGAGGCCCTATGAACAAGCGCTGGCTCAAGCTGGCAGCTGTCCCGATTACACTTTCGTTCGTTGCCGCAGCATGCGGTAGCGATGACGATGGTGACGCGGGCAGCAGCGAAGACACAACCGCAGCCACCGAGGCTCCGGCCGAAGGCAAGACCGAGATCACTGTCACCGGACCCGAGCGAGACGAGAGCGAAGTCGGTGGAATCCAGGCCGGCCTTGACGTCTGGGGCGCCGAAAACGGCGTCGAAGTCACCTACATCGGCGACGCCGACTGGGAAGCCAACGTCAACACCCAGGTCGAGGGTGGCAACCCGCCCGACATTTCGTTCTTCCCGCAGCCCGGCAAGCTTGCCGGCTTCGCCCGCGATGGCGTGCTGAAGCCGCTCAATGACGATGCAGCCGCCGCCACTGCAGCCAACTGGCCCGACGCATGGAATGCCTTCGGCAACGTCGACGGAGTCCAGTACGGCGTGCCCGGCTCAGCCAACCTGAAGTCTCTCGTCTGGTACCAGCCCGACAAGTTTGAGGAAGCTGGCTACACCGTGCCCACCACGTTCGATGAGTTCACGGCACTGGTCGATCAGATCACCGCTGACGGCGGACCCAAGGCACTCTGCGTCGGCATTGAGTCCGGCCAGGCCACCGGCTGGACCTATACCGACTGGGTTGAGGACATGGTCCTTCGCCAGCACGGCCCGGACGTCTACGACCAGTGGGTTGACCACGAGATCCCATTCAACGATCCCCGCATTGTTGACTCGATGGACACCGTCCTCGGAATCTTCGCTGAAGAGAACGTCTTTGCGAACAGTGGCACCATTGCTGCGACCGCATTCCAGGACAACGGTCAGCCGCTGGTCGATGGCGACTGCTTCATGCACCGCCAGGCGTCGTTCTATACAGCTTTCATTCCCGAAGGTACCGCCTTCGCTGATGGCACCCCTGGGGCAGTCGACGTGTTCTACTTCCCGGACATCAACGGCGACGCTCCGGTGCTGGGTGCAGGAATCCTGGGAGCTGCCTTCAACGAGGATCCGAATGTGCATTCCTTGTTGGCCTGGATCTCGACGCCTGAATACGCCGAGGCCCGTCAGGTAAAGCAGCAGGAACTGAAGGGTGGCGGTCTCGCTCTCTCCGGATTCCTGTCAGCAGCCAATGGACAGGACCTCAGCCTGTACCAGCCGCTCGAGAAGTCGTTCCTCGACATTCTCGCCAGCGCAGCCATTGTCCGCTTCGATGCCTCTGACCTGATGCCCGCCGAAGTCGGCGCCGGCACGTTCTGGACAGAAGGCACCGCTGCGGTTAACGGTGACAAGACAGCACAGGAAGCCGCTGACGCCATCGAAGCGTCATGGCCGAGCTGATCTGCAACTGCAGACAAAATAACTACACATCAACTTGATGTGACACCATGAGCGGGACGCTGACAGCGATGTCAGCGTCCCGTTCTGGTTACCGGGGAAGACAACACATGACATCATCATCTGATGACGGCGTCAGATTAGGGGAACTGCGTGACAACGCTCGAAGCAACCGACTCGGAGACGCCGACAGCGCCAGCAGGTGACAGCGCTGTCGCTCAAGATCCCAATGAACTCAGCCCGGCGCGAATACTCGCCGGCCGGATTGCCATGGGCATTATTGCCGTCTCGCTCGCCTACGGCTTCATCTTCGTCCCCAAGATTCGCAGCACCATCATCCTTGCCGTTGCCGCCGTCGCGATCACCGGCGGCCTCTGGATTGGGGCCAACCTCCTCTTCGATCAGGCAACCAAGCGGTGGGCTGCATTCAACGCCGCGCGTTTCGGACTCACCGCCTTCGCAATCACCGGCATCATCTCTGGCAACCGTCTCACCAACGACGGAGGCAATGGCGAATTCTTCAGCGATCTGGTGAACTGGATCTGGTTGCCATTGGTCATCGGCGGCATCATTGCCGCGGTTGGTTTCTTCCTTAGCGGGCTCACCGAAAGGACTCCGCGCATCGCCCTTGGCACGCTCGGTTTCGGGACAGCGGGCGCAATCATCGGCGCGCTTCTCCAGGAATCGGTTCGGCCCGAAACCGACATCGTCGTCACGCTGATCTGGACGGCGGCCTTCGCCGCCCTTGGCGCAGGCATTTCAGTACTCCGGCAACATCCACCGCTCGGCGGTGCCATGAACGGCGGAGCAATCGGCTGGCTCATCGGCAGCTTCGGTGCAGTCGACCTCGGAACGGGCAGCGTCGGTTGGGCCGTCGTCGCTTCGGTTCTTCCTGCCGCGGTCATCGGTGCTCGCATCGGCATGACGGCTCCAGCGACGGCGGCCGACCGCAACGAGGTCGATCGGCGTGCCCGGCCGATCATCTTCATCGGGCCAGCCGTGTTGTTCCTGACCACAATGCTCGTCATTCCCGCCATCCGGACGCTGTACTTGTCGTTCTTCGACCGCGACAGCGAAGACCTCGTGTGGTTCGAGAACTACATCGAGACGTTCACCGACACGACGTCACTTGATCTGTCGGGATTCTGGGACGCCTTCTTCAACTGGCCGATGCGCATCGGCCTCATCCTGGTCGTCATCTTCATTTCGGTTGGCAAGAAGATGAAAGATCGCACCGGCAAATGGGTCGAGCTGGGCAGCCCGAGCCTCGGACCGCTTGTGCTCGGCGGGATGTTCTTGGCATTCGCATTCTTCACGACCAGTCGCGGCACGATCGTCAACAACCTCTGGTGGGTTCTCGTCGTCACCCTCGTCTCAACGAGCCTCGGACTGGCAGTTGCTGTGCTGGCCGACGGTGCCAAGTTCGAAAAGGCCGCTAAGTCACTGATCTTCATGCCGATGGCCATCTCGCTCGTCGGCGCATCGGTCATCTGGCGATTCATGTACGTCGCCCGCGATTCGTCGAAGGAGCAGACCGGCGTCCTCAACGCACTCTGGGTCGGGCTCGGGCGACTGAGCACGGGCCGGGGTGTCGCGGCGACGCTGCTGATTTTCATTCTTGGGCTCACCGCCCTGGCGATGGTCTTAACTGCCATCACGAAGAAGCAGTGGGCACGGGCGCTCGCCATCGTCGTTCTTGCACCGTTTGCCCTGTGGGGTGCCGCCTGGGCCTGGGCGCAGCTCGGCGGCAATGCACAGCGAATTATCGTTGGTTTCTTCGTCTCACTGTGTTTCGCAGCCTTGTTGACCGCCGTCGTTAAGGCCGTCCAGCGCAAGGAGTACGGCGCCGCCGCGGTTCCGACCATCGCCAGCCTGCTCCTCGGCTGGTTCCTGGTCCGCTACTGGGGCATCATCGGAGGTGGCGTCGGCGGCTTCGAGACGAACCCCGCAGGCAACGTCGTCGGCAGCCCGATCAACTTCATTCAGGAATCGCCCTACAACAACATCTTCCTGATGGTCGTGTTGATCTGGATCCAGACGGGCTTCGCCATGGTGATTCTGTCCGCAGCAATCCAGGCCGTTCCTGACGATGTGCTCGAAGCAGCACGCGTTGATGGAGCAACGACATCACAGGTGTTCTGGAGGGTCACACTCCCGCAGATTGCCCCGACCATCGGCGTCGTCGTGACAACGATCATCGTGCTCGTGATGAAGGTCTTCGACGTCGTGAAAGTGATGACAAATTCAAACTTCGGTACCCAGGTGTTGGCCAACGACATGTTCAACCAGGCCTTCAACGCTGCAAATACGGGTCGAGGGGCCGCGCTGGCAATGCTGATCTTCATCTCAGTGATGCCCGTCATGGTCCTCAACATCCGCCGCATGCAGAGGGAGGACTGACATGTCCGAAATCAAGCTCGCCGAAGACACGGCCGCCGAGTCGACGCTCCATAACGGAGGCGTCATCAGCCGCTTCATGGATGGTTTCCGAGCCATCCCCAGAGTCGTGCTGTGGTTCATCGTGGTGGTGTGGGCGACGCCCACTGTCGGTCTGCTCATCAGCGGTCTCCGAACCCGAGATGATCAACGTTCGAGTGGTTGGTGGACAGGACTCAACCCAACCGAGTGGACCTTTGAGAACTACGACACAGTCTTTGGCGCCTCGGCGTCAGGCTCACTCGGTGACTCACTGTTGAACTCGTTCGCCATCACGATTCCCGCCACGATCATTCCCATCGCTGTTGCCGCCTTCGCTGCGTACGGCTTCGCATGGATCGACTTCAGAGGCCGCAAGGGGCTGTTTATTGCAACGGTGTCACTGCTCGCGATTCCGCTGCAGGTGGCACTCATCCCGCTGCTCCAACTTTTCGTCGGTGGTGCCCACCTCACCCTGCCAATCATCGACAAAACGATCACGATCCTCCCAGACCTCGACTTGGTGAACACCACCACGGCGGTCTGGATTGCACACTGCGGCTTCGCGCTGCCGTTCGCCATCTTCTTGTTGCACAACTACATCTCCGGGCTCCCCAAGGATCTGTTCGAAGCCGCACGCATCGACGGCGCCGACCACTTCACCATCTTCTGGCGACTCGTGTTGCCGCTCTCGGTGCCCGTCCTAGCCGCATTCGCAATCTTCCAGTTCCTGTGGACGTGGAACGATTTCCTTATCGCAAACACGTTCGCCGGCACCAACCCGGACGCCCGCCCAACCACGATCCTCATCGCCAACCTGGCCGGGGACTTTGGACGGAACGAGCATCTGCTGCCCGCCGCCGGATTCGTGCAAGCGTTCTTCCCCTTGGTCGTATTCTTCGCACTGCAACGCTTCTTCGTCCGCGGACTCCTGGCCGGATCTGTCAAGGGGTAACGGCAAAGAGCACTTCTTTCCGAGGCCAAAACTTCTCGCGGCAAGAACGGGTGCAGAAGAGTACGTTCGACCCGCCTCGGGTGACTCCTCGGATGGGTAGGTTGGCCGTGTGACAACTCTGGTCGATTCTTCTCCTCGCTCGCTCGGATCGCTCGCCAACGTCGGACCGCTGTCTTTTGGGCTCTGGCGATACACGAACACCGATCTTGCCACTGCTCGGCGAGTCCTCGAAGCAGCGTTGGACGCTGGAATGAACCTCGTCGACAACGCGGACGTCTACGGCTTCGACTGGGGTGGCACAGGCTTCGGCCAGGTCGAGGAAATCCTCGGCTCCGTGCTCGCCGGGGCACCGGGGTTGCGCGACCGCATGGTGCTCGCGACCAAAGGCGGCATCCTGCCGCCACTCCCCTACGACTCGTCGCCTGCCTACCTCCGGACTGCATGTGAAGCGTCGCTCACGCGAATGGGTGTCGACGTGATCGATCTGTACCAGATCCATCGGCCTGACCTGTACGCCCACCCAGCAGATGTCGCTGCGACGCTCACCGAATTGCGCGTCGCTGGCAAGATCCGAGAGGTCGGAGTCTCCAACCACACCCCGGCCCAAGTCGCAGCGCTGCAAGCACACCTCGACTTCCCCATTGCGACCAACCAACCCGAGTTTTCCGCTCGCCGCCTGTACCCAATGCGCGATGGCACCTTCGACCAGTGCATGCAGCTCGGTATCACCCCCATGGCATGGAGCCCACTCGCTGGCGGGTCACTCGCCACCGGCGATGGTGTCGCTCCCGAGTTGCTCGCCGAACTCGATCGACTCGCTGAGCGCGAAGGAGTCGACCGCAGCCATATCGCGATGGCATTCGTGCTCGCGCACCCGTCGCGGCCGATCGCCATCGTCGGATCCCAGAACATCGATCGCATCACCGACACTGTCCGCGCGCTCGCCGTCCAAATCGACCGCAGCGACGTCTACGCCATCGTCCAAGCATCTGAAGGGGTCCCCCTGCCATGAGTTCGATCACCGATCCAACCATTCCCGAAATCTCCTGGTTCAGCGCTCTGTGCGACGACGACTACGAGTTCCTCGGCCAGCCCGACCCTGCACTCGCCAGCTCATGGATGCACTGCTCGAACATCGTGCAGACAGCGGATCGCAACGGCTTCGACAACGTGCTGCTGCCCTCTGGCTACACGCTCGGCATCGATTCGACGGCCTTTGCCGCCGGTATAGCCACACAGACCGACCAGATCAACCTGCTGCTGGCCGTTCGAATGGGCGAGATGCATCTCCCCCAGCTCGCCCGTCAGCTGGCCACCATCGATCAGATGGCTGGCGGCCGGCTCTGCATCAACATCATCAGCTCCGACATCCCGGGTGAAGCGCTTGACTCCGCACCGCGTTACCAGCGCACTCGGGAATGGATGCAGGTCCTGCGTCAATTGCTCAACGGTCAGGCTGTCGACTTTGACGGAGAGTTCGTCGATCTCGAACTTGACCCGCCACGGATCGTCGAGGGCGCCACGTCTCCCCCGTTCTACTTCGGCGGATTCTCTCCGGCGGCCAAGGACGTCGCAGCCGCCGAGTCGGACGTCTTCCTGACCTGGCCTGACACCGTTGCCGCAGTGGGCGACACGGTGAACGAAATGACGACGTTGGCCGCCGAGCGCTACAACCGCGAGCTCATCTACGGTCTTCGCGCCCACGTGATCGTGCGCGAATCCGAAGCCGAGGCGCGCGCCGCAGCCGAGCACCTGGTGTCGAAGCTCGACGCCGATACCGGCGATGCAATCCGCAACAAGTCGCTCGACGCCGCCTCATTCGGTGTGGCCCGTCAAGCAGCGCTCCGCGAAGGCGCCGCTGATGACGGCTTCGTCGAAGACAACCTGTGGACAGGCGTCGGCCGGGCCCGAAGCGGCGCCGGCGCAGCGATTGTCGGCAATCCGGATCAGGTAGCCGCCAAGCTGCAGGCATACCAAGGCGTAGGGATCGGCGCATTCATCCTGTCCGGGTACACCCATGCCGCCGAATGCGACTTGTTTGCCGAGCATGTGCTGCCGAAACTCGCGCACGCGCCGATCAAACCCCGATTTACGCACTGACCATCGCACCGTCCTGTCGACTGCAGGCGATCAAACAGAATTGCGCAGCGGTCCTCTTCCTCAACTCGGCGAGGCGAGCTTCAGGACCAAATAGCTTTGCGGGTCTCAGCGTCGAAGAAGTGGACGTTCTCTATAGCCACGGCAATGTCGATGTTCTCACCGATGCGGGCTCTCGAACGCGGATTGAAGCGTCCAACAGCATTCGCTGCGTTCCCGCTCGTCGACTCCTCGACAGCATCAGGGTCACCTGAATCAACGGTCTTGGCATCCAACCGGAAGTGCACCATGACCTCCGAACCGAGCGACTCAATCAGCGACACTTTGGATGTCAGGCGTCGGTTCTCAGGTGCGCCGTCAACCATCGCAGCATCTTCGAAGTCTTCCGGGCGGATACCGACGATGACCGGCTTGCCGTCGTATCCCTTGAGACCCGGCCGCGCTGCGAGTACGTGCTCGTCAAGACCGATCGTGTGCGAACCGAACGTGACGCTGCCGCCATCGCCAGAAATGTCGGCTCGCCCCTCGTAGAGGTTCATCGAGGGCGACCCGATGAACGCACCGACAAACACGTTGTCAGGGCGGTCATACAGATTCTGCGGCGTGTCGACCTGCTGGAGGTATCCGTCTTTGAGCACGGCGACCCGGTCGCCCATCGTCATCGCCTCAACTTGATCGTGGGTCACGTAGACCGTGGTAACTGCAAGCTCGCGCTGGAGCGCTGCGATCTCCGCGCGCATCTGAACCCGCAGTTTCGCGTCGAGGTTCGAGAGCGGCTCGTCCATCAGGAATGCTGCCGGCTGGCGAACGATGGCGCGACCCATTGCGACACGTTGGCGCTGGCCGCCCGACAGCAAGCCGGGCTTGCGGTCGAGGTACGAGTCGAGTTCGAGGATTGCCGACGCCTTGCGAACACGGACGTCGATCTCTTCCTTGGGAACCTTGGCCAGCTTGAGCGCGAACCCGATGTTGTCGTACACGCTCATGTGCGGATACAAGGCGTAGTTCTGGAAGACCATCGCGATATCGCGATCCTTCGGCTCGACATCGTTGACAACACGGTCGCCGATGCGGAGTTCGCCGCCCGAGATCGACTCAAGGCCGGCAACCATGCGCAACGCGGTGGACTTGCCACAACCCGACGGGCCAACGAGGACCAGGAACTCTTTGTCCTGAATGTCGAGACTCAAGTCATGAATGGCGTGATACCCGTTGTCATAGATCTTCTCGACGCCGTCGAGCGACACTGTTGCCATGATTCCTCCGATGTCCCCCTCGTGACCGCCTCCAAAAGTCGGACGGCACGAACATGTAAGCGTTTACAGAATAGGTCGGATGAGGGTCGCACGTCCAGAAGGCATCGAGACAAACCGCCTGCAACCTCGGCAATATCACTGAAGTTGACGGAGTCGTCGGCAACCCGGACTCGGGTCCCGTACTGCTCGGCTTGTTTTCAGCGGTAGCGTCGCTGCCCGTGAATCACGTGAAGAACCGCATGCAGGCTCTGGGTCTGCTGGACCGCTCGATCAAGGCCGCAACCGACGACGAAATCACATCGGGCATCGAGGCGTTGGACGATGATCACCGTGAGGGACTCGAGTCATTTGTCGAAGGTGAACTCGATGCCGACTCATTGCGTGCCGGAGTCAAGGCCGGTCGTATCGACGGCAGCATGGAAGCAATCGCGGCCATCCTGTCTGACGCTTGTCTCACCGATTGCATCGAGGGACTCGGCGAAAATGCCGACAACCCGTCGACTGATCAGCTCAAGGAAGTGCTGCCCGGACTCGTCGAACGCCACGGGCTCGCCGTCACGCGCATCATGCTCGCTGCCACTATTGCGGGCGAGGCTCCGGCATCGGCGATCATCCGTGACCTGCTGAAGAACGACGAAGTGCTTGCTCTGCCCAAGACCGAGGAGCCGCAGCTCGCTCCGGTGCTCGACACCGCCAAGCGCTCCGACGACGAGCAAGCGAAGCTGCGCGAACAGCGCAAGGCCGCGAAGGCCGCCAAGAAAGAAGCTGACCGCTCGCGCAAAGCCCAGTCCACCGCCGCTCGCCGCAAGTAGTTCCGGTTCTTACTGCTGAGGCAGGATCTGGATCACGTCACGCGAAGCCGACAATGGGGTGTGGGACGTACGGATCTTCGAGGGTCTTGACTTCGTCGTCGGTCAGTTCAAGTTCGACGGCTGCCACCGCGTCATCGATGTGATGCGGCTTGGTTGCTCCGATGATCGGCGAGGTAACCGCCGGGTTGCGCAACACCCACGCCAGCGCCACCTGTGCCCGAGGAACGCCGCGTCCCTCAGCAACCGCCGCGACCGCATCGGCAACGGCGCGATCGGATTCCTCCATGCCGTAGAGGTACCGGCCGAACTCATCGCTCTCGGTGCGGTTTGTCGATTCATCCCATGCCCGGGTCAACTTGCCACGAGCCATCGGGCTCCACGGGATCACGGCGATGTTCATGTCCACACAGAGCGGGAGCATCTCACGTTCCTCTTCGCGGTTGATGAGGTTGTAGTGCGGCTGCATGCTGACGAACCGCGTCCAACCATTCGCATCGGCCACGTACTGCGCCTTGCTGAACTGCCAGGCATACATCGATGAGGCACCGATGTGGAGCACCTTGCCCATCTTGATCAGATCGTGCAGCGCCTCCATCGTTTCCTCGATCGGCGTGCGGTGGTCCCATCGGTGGATCTGATACAGGTCGATGTAGTCGGTTCCGAGTCGCCGCAGGCTCTCATCGACTTCGTGCATGATCGCCTTGCGCGACAGACCCTCTCCAAAACGTCCTTCACGCATTCGTCCGCGGACCTTGGTCGCGATGATGACGTCCTCGCGGTTCGTCATGTCCGCCAACGCTCGGCCGATGATCTCTT
The DNA here is from genome assembly GCF_963980585.1 of uncultured Ilumatobacter sp. Taxonomy (NCBI): domain Bacteria; kingdom Bacillati; phylum Actinomycetota; class Acidimicrobiia; order Acidimicrobiales; family Ilumatobacteraceae; genus Ilumatobacter; species uncultured Ilumatobacter sp. Next base: position 37,890 of record NZ_CAXCAM010000004.1, on the reverse strand, counting down.
CGCTCGAGCCAAGTGAGTAAACGTTGGCAGTGTCGAAGCAGTTGATACCTGCCTCGAGCGCTTGCTCGATGAACGGTCGGCTGGTGGCCTCGTCCATGCTCCAGGCATGCGTGCCCTTCCCCGATTCGCCGTAACTCATGCAGCCCAGCGTGATCGCGGAGATCGACAGTCCAGTGTTTCCGAAGGGGACGTACTTCATCTCGCCACCCTGCCACACCCCTCCCCCGAAAAATGAAGGGAGGTGCCCGCTCAGCGACGTTGATCCCACACAGAACGAAGACCCCGTCGCACCTCAACCGAAATGTGCAGCAAAATCGTCGCTCAGCGACGCTGAACCAACATTTTTCGTGGTGAGTTTCGTGGTGAGGCCGGCTGACTAGAGGTTGAGGGTGTGGCCGGCGACGCGGCGCTCGTGGGTGAGGAGCCAGTCTTTGGTGTCGATGCCTCCGGCGAACCCGGTGAGTGATCCGTTCGATCCGACGACGCGATGGCAGGGCACGATGATCGAAATGGGGTTGCGCCCGTTCGCAGCACCGACGGCACGCGCCTTGCGCTTGTCACCCATCTGTTCGGCCTGCTCGCCATAGCTCACTGTCGTGCCGAACGGAATCGTCCGCAACGCGGTCCACGCCGACTGCTGGAACTCAGTTCCGGTCGGATCAAGCGGGAGGTCGAAGTCTTGACGATGCCCGTCGAAGTACTCGCCGAGCTGCGTCACGGCACTCGACAGCACGGGATGATTTTCACGGGGTTCCACGTCGCCGAGCGGCACTCGCTTCGGGTTGTCGGTCGGCCAGAGCACAGCGCGGATGCCTGCATCCGACGCGATGATCGTGAGCTGCCCAACGGGGCTACTCATCGTGGTTGAGGCAAGGGTGGTCGCCGTCATGACACTTCCGTTCTCGTCGTTGCGGTTGATGGTTGGCCAAGTGTTGAGCTGGCAGCAGAGCGTGCAGCCGAATCGAGTGTTCCGAGGCTCGCCCACAGGTGATGCAGGGCATATGAGCGCCACGGCGCCCACCGCACGGCGTCGGCGGGTTCAAGGCCGAGTGCTCGCAGTGCATTCACTGCGACCAAGTCGGTGCCGAGGAACACGTCGGGATGACCGAGTCCACGCATCACCACGTAGTCGGCAGTCCACGGGCCGATGCCCTTCAGTTCGAGCAGCCGCGCACGAGTCTCGACATGGTCGACACCGGCGTCGAGGACGAGCGCACCGTCCGCAGCCGCAGCGGCAACTCGTCGCACGGTGTCACGACGGGCCGTCGGCATCGCGAAGAATTCATCAGGAGCATCGGCGAGTTGCTCGACGGTCGGAAAAGCATGCGTCAGCGCGGTTGCGCCAGCCAGATCCGCGTCGATTGGCGCTCCCAGTGCAGCGACGAGTCGACCTGTCACGGTGCGCGCGCCAGCAAGCGACACCTGCTGCCCCACGATGGCCCGGAGAGTCGTCTGGAACGGATCGGCGCTCGCCGAAGCGCGCCGTCCAGGCATCGCGTGGACCAATCGTCCGAGCGCTGGTTCGATCCTCAGCGCTTCGTCGATCGCAATCGGATCGGCATCGAGATCGAGGAGACGCCGGAGTCGTTGCACGGCACTCGACAGATCAGCCCAGTTGACGAGTCGCACTCGGGCCTCGATGTGATCGTCATGTGCGCGCAGCGAAGCGGTGCCGTGACCGTGCGGAAGCGTGAGCACCAACGCGAAGCACTCGCCGTCCCACGACTCGAGGCCGGGAATCGCGTGCGCTCCGAGGAACGCCAGCAGCTCAGCACCCGCAAACGGTTGCCGCGCAGGGAGGCGAAGGACCACTTCTCCTCCTGGCCCAGCGCCCGCGACACTTCCGCGCTTCGCTCGAAGATCCGTCGGCGACGATGCGAAGACTTCACGCACCGTGTCGTTGAATTGACGCACGCTGCCGAATCCAGCGGCAAAAGCGATGTCGATGAACGACATCGATGTGGTCTCGATGAGCAACCGCGCCGTGTGCGCGCGGTGAGCTCGGGCGATGGCGAGCGGTCCCGCTCCCAGCTCGTCGGTCATCACTCGATTGAGGTGCCGCTCGCTGTAGCCGAGTTGCCGGGCCAGGCCGGGAACGCCGTCACGTTCGATGGCGCCGTCAGCAATCATCCGCATTGCTCGGCCGACGACGTCTTGTCGCAGATTCCATTCCGGCGACCCAGGCGACGCGTCGGGGCGGCATCGTTTGCACGCCCGAAATCCGCGTTGCTGCGCTGCTGCAGGTGTGTGGTGGAACTCGACGTTGGTCTGCTTCGGGGTCATTGCGGGGCAGCTCGGCCTGCAGTAGATCCCCGTGGTCCTCACCGCCGTGACAAACACTCCGTCGAACCTGCGGTCACCGCTGCGAACGATGCCGTAGCAGTGGTCGTGGTCGAGCGGTGGCATGGCTCCATCATGGCGGAGCATCGACGGCATCACCAGCGGAAATCAGCCACCGCGATAGGCGTCTGATTTCCGCTGCCCTAGGCGGGCACGATCGCCGGCCTCGGTTCGGCTGGTGCGACCTTGACCCGCAACAGCCAGAGCCCAATCAGGCAGAACGCCACTCCGCCGAAGAAGCCGTACTGCTTGCCGACGAGCTGCGCGAGGACACCGATGGCGAGTCCCGCGCCGGCCGAACCGATCTCGAAGAACATCGTGAACGAACTGATCGCGGAGGCCCGCTCAGCGTCGCTCGCGTTGTTGACGGTGAGCGCCATCAATGACGGGTAGTTGAACGCAGCGCCAAGTCCGATCAGCACCGCTCCTGTCCAGAGGCCGGGCACGCTGGGGAAGAGCGCGAATACGGCCAGACCGGCCGCCATCGCACTCAGGGCAATCGACACCGAGCGACGCGGCCCAAGACGCTCCGGCAGCTTTGCTCCGAACAGGCGGATGACAAGTGAGACGAGCGCATAGGCAAGGAACAGGCCGCCCGAACTGGTGAATCCATGATCCCGGGCGTAGTCGGGGATGAACAGGAAGAACGTGGTGAGCCCGCCGATGCCAAACGCAAGAACGGTCCCCGGCAGGATCGCCGCTGGGTGGACGAAACTGAAGACCCCGCTCTCCGCAAGAGCCTTCATCGGCGGGGCGCCGCGACGCGTCGAATCAACGGCTGTCGCTTCGTTGTCATCAGGTGACTCGACACGGGCGGGAGCGAAGACAGCAATCGCTGCCGAGATAATCGCGAAGGAACCGGCAGCGATGAAGGTGCGCTCGAAGTTGACGTCATCGAGGAGCCACTCGCTGAAGACTGGGCCCATTCCGAGACCGCTAAACACCGCCACGGAGAAGTAGCTCGCTCCCTCGGCTCGACGCTCACGCGGCGAAAGATCAGCGATGAGTGTGGCGGCGCCCACGAACACTGCCGCCTCGCCCACTCCAGTGAGCACTCGCAGGAACATGAGCACGCTCAGAGAGTCGGTCTGACTCATCAGCATGCCGCCAGTCGCCGCGGTCAACGCTCCTCCGATGATGATCGATCGCCGGCCGTAGCGATCTGCCAACCGACCGAGCACCGGCCGAGCGAAGATCGCTGCAGTCGCGAAGACCGCCGCATTCAAACCGAGCGCAAACTCACCGCCCTTGAGAGGACCCTCGATAAACAGCGGAACGAGCGGCACCAGGGTGCCGATGTACATGAAGAAGGCGAACGCACTCAGCGTCACGATGACAAACGGGCGCGTGACCAGCCGCTCTTCTTCAACCGGCCCAGCCGAGTCGAGATCGCGAGGGCCTCGCCCGGTCACTGCCATCTCCCAATCATGCCGACCGGGCGTTGGAACGTGCGGACCCGCCCAGCTGCCTGGCCGGAAGTCACAAAGAACTGCCGGTCCCAACGACGGCACGATCCACTTTCACTCCGAGGCAAAACAGACGAGGCAAATCAGACGGGATCAGACTTGCTCGCGCTCGCCGGAGACCGCCGAACGAATCGCCGCGTCGACCACCCGCTGCGCTGTCAACCCATCGACCGAGGTGGGTCCGCGTACCTCACCAGCCCGAATGCCGGCAATCCAGTCCTCCGCCTCGAGTCGGTATGCCTCACTGAAACGGCCGAACCAGTCATCTCCGACGTGCTGATGGGCGGCGCCTTCGGATCGCACGACGGGCTGTGCTGGTTGTGGCGCGGTGACCATGCCCCGCTCGCACGTGACTTCTAACTCGACGTCGTAGCCGTAGGCCGCCTCGACGAACTCGATCGTGACCGTGGACCCATCTGCCATCACGCCGAGCAACACCACGTGTTCAACCGGTCGCGGTCCACTCACCACCTGCGTTGTGATCGAAGAGAACTCCGTTCCCGTCAGCCACCGGGCGGTGTGCACGTCGTGGATCAGCGACTGCGACAAGACCAGATCGAGTGGGCGTTCCCATTGATGATTCGTGTTGCGATGCACAGCTCGAACGTGGCGAACCAACCCGAGATCATTCATCGCTGATCGAACCTGCAGGTGTGCCGGGTCGTACTGGCGCATAAAAGCCACCTGCACCAACGGCCGGCCGGCGGTGGCTTCCGCAGCGACGACGCGCTCGGCATCGGCGACGACGCTCGCCAAGGGTTTCTCGCACAGGACGAATCTGCCTCGCTCGACCGCCACAATCGTCAAATCGGCGTGCGTGTCATCAGGCGATGCGATGACCACACCGTCGAGCCTCGAATCTGCCGCGACGTCGGCCGCGTCGGTCGACGCTGCAGCGTCACAGAGCCCGGCTGCGTCGAGCGCCGCGGTGGCATCGATATCGGCGACCACCATGACCTCGACGCCGTCGATGGCGGCGAGATTCTTGATGTGCTCGCGGCCCATGCCACCCGCACCGATCACACCGATTCGGATTGTCATGATTGAGATACTACGAGGCCGCTCAGTCGCCAGTCGGCGGTTTCGGCTCCTTCGGCAGCCCGAGCACACGCTCGCCAACGATGTTGCGCTGGATCTGGCTCGTGCCACCCCAGATCGTCTCGGAGCGGGAGAAGAAGAACGACGACATCATCGGACTCACCGGATAGCCCTCACGTCGCTGGTCGCGGCTCGCGCCCGGCCAGCCGCCCGCTTCGGGGCCAGTGTCAATCAGCATGGAGTCGCTGCCATAAATGTCGAGCGCGAGTTCCATGGAGCGTTGGTGCATCTCGGTCCAGAACATCTTGTTGGTTGCGCCGAGGGCCGCAGTTCCCATGTCCTTGCTTTTGTTGAGCGTGGCGGTGAGATTGCGGAGGCCGTTGAAGCGCAGAATCTCGATCTTTGAGTAGTACTGCATCAACCGCTGCCGGATGTGCGGATCGTTGATCGACCCGTTCTCGTTCGCTTTCTCGACGAGGAGTCGATATTCCTCGGCGAATCGACGGAAGCCGGTCGTCGCCGACTGCCCACGCTCGAATCCGAGCGTGGAGTTCGCCACCTTCCAACCGTTGTTGATTCCACCGACAACGGCGTCCTTCGCGCAGCGGGCATCGGAGAAGAAGACCTCGCAAAACTCGGCCGTACCGTCGGGCTGCGTGATGCCGCGGACTTCGATGCCCGGTTGGTTCATTGGAACGAGCATGTAGGAGATGCCGGCGTGCTTCTTGACGTCAGGATCGGTCCGGGTGAGCAAGAAGCAGTAGTCGGCGTGGTGTCCCTGGGTCGTCCAGACCTTCTGGCCGTTGATAACCCATTCGTCGCCATCGAGTTCAGCGGTGGTCTTGATCGACGCCAAGTCAGAACCAGAGTCGGGTTCGGAGAATCCCTGACACCAGCGAGTCCGACCCTGCAGGATGCCTGGGAGGAACTCCTTCTTCTGTTCCTCGGTACCCCATTGCAGCAGCGTCGGGCCGACCAGGGTGTCGCCGAAGAAGTCGCCGCGCATCGGTGCCTTCGCGTTGGCGAATTCTTCTGAGAGCGCAACGCCCTGCATCGTGCTCAGGCCTTTGCCGCCGTACTCGGCTGGCCACGTCGCACAAATCCAGCCACCCTCGAAGAGCTTCGTTGGCCACGTCGCGTTGAACTCCTTGCGTTCCTCGGCCGTCATCTCGAAGCCGTCATCGAACCAGCCGTCGGGCAGGTTGTCGTGCAGCCACGCCTTGATCTCGGCGCGGAACTCTTCGGCTTCGTTCGGGTACGTCAGGTCCATCCCACCATTCTTGTGCGCAATGGGTGGAGGCTTCGAATCACAGCGGTGTGCCACCCGTCCCGTGAGCTCCCCCGGTTCCAGCATTGGGCATTCCGCCGCTGTTCAGTTGACTGGTTCGCAGCTGTTCACGAGTCGTTCACCAAATTTGCATAGTTGCGCAACATCGCTCTCGTAGCTTGTTTTGGACGGTCGCCTCGCCCCTTCAGCCAGCAACTCACCCCCCTCCGAGCCAGCTGGATCCCCCTGGGGGCGGGCGATCGTCCACACAGGTCGTTGCACCCCAGCGAGGTGGTTGCACCCCGGCGGGATGACGTTCTCCCTCTCAGGAGAGGGCGATCGTCTCCGGGACATTGCGGTGCCGACACGCCGTCACCGTGATTCGCTTCGGTCACCCCTCCGACCAATTCACGCACTGGAAACACTGCGGCGATGAGCCCGCAACTCGAGGTCCGTAGCTTGCGCCTCGCAATCCGGACGGCAACGGCGCCACTGGATTCTCCAAGCAAATCCCATTTTCCCCTACCCCAATCCTTTGGAGGAACCCGTGCGCAATCGAGCGCTTCGAATCATCTCCGGCATCGGTGGCGTCACTGCCCTCGTTGCCCTCATGCCCGGCACCGTCATCGCTCAGGAAGCATCCGAGGTCCAAGCGGTCCTCGACAACATCTGGGTGTTCATCGCCGGCTGTTTGGTCTTCTTCATGCAGGCGGGCTTCGCGCTCGTCGAGGCAGGCCTCACTCGTGCCAAGAACGTCGTCAACATCTTCGCCAAGAACATGGCTGACGCGATCATCGGCATCCTCGCCTTCTTCTGCACCGGGTACGCCCTGGCATTCAGCGGCGGCAACGACTTCTTCGGTACCGAGGGCGGCGCCTTCTTCATGAAGGATCTCGACATCAACGCCATCGGCGGAAGTGGTGTCATCAACCTGTCCCATGGAACGTTCTTCTTCTTCCAGGCCGTGTTCGCCGCCACAGCAGTCACCATCTGCTCGGGCGCCATGGCTGAGCGGACGAAGTTCACCTCGTACCTCATCTTCGGTGTGTTCATGTGCGCCATCATCTACCCAGTCGTGGTGCACATGACCTGGGGTGGCGGCTTCATCGCCGGCATTTCGATCGGTGATGCGGTCTACTCCGACTTCGCTGGTTCCGGTGTCGTCCACATGACCGGCGGCATCGCCGCTCTGGTCGGAGCCAAGCTGGTCGGCGCTCGCAAGGGCAAGTTCGCCGCAGACGGCAGCGCACGAGCGATCCCGGGCCACAACATCCCGTTCGCCATCCTTGGTGTGTTCATCCTCTGGCTCGGCTGGTTCGGCTTCAACCCCGGCTCCGAGCTCGCTGCGGACAACCTTGTGACGGGCATTGCGCTCAACACGATCCTTGCTGCGGCTGCTGGCGGTCTCACGACTGCTGCGGTGATTTGGATGAAGACCGGCAAGCCCGACGTTGCCTTCGTCGGCAATGGCGTGCTCGCCGGACTCGTTGCCATCACGGGACCATGTGGCACTGCGACTCCGATCATGTCGATCGTGATCGGTGCCATCGGCGGTGTGATCGTCGTCTTCTCGGTGCTGTTCTTCGACAAGATCAAGATCGACGATCCGGTCGGCGCCATCAGCGTCCACGGTGTCGTCGGCATCTGGGGCGTCCTCTCGATCGGGCTCTTCGCCCGCTACGACGATGCGTTCCTCGGTCGTGACGACGCAGGCCTCTTCTACGGCGGCGGCTTCGAGCAGCTCGCCGTGCAAGGCCTGATGGTGCTCATCATCATCGCCTGGGTCAGCGTTGCCAGCCTGATCGTCTTCGGAGCACTCAAGGCCACGATCGGCCTGCGGGTCGACGAGGAAGAGGAAGTCGAAGGCCTCGACGTTCCCGAGCACGGCATGGCCGGCTACTCCAACGACCCCTCCTACGCCTGAACGACTGACGAAGAAAGAGAGAGACCAACATGAAACTCGTGACTGCAATCATTAAGCCGTTCAAGCTCGATGACGTCAAAGACGCCCTCAAAGCTGCCGGTTCTGCCGGCATCACGGTGAGCGAAGTCCGCGGCTTCGGCCGTCAGGGCGGACACACCGAGACCTACCGAGGAGCGGAGTACAAGATCGACTTCGTACCAAAGGTCAGCATCCAAGTCGTCGTCGACGACGCCGACGTCGACTCGATCGTCGACGCCATCACGGCGTCGGCTGCGACCGGCAAGATCGGTGACGGCAAGATCTGGATCACCGACGTCGATCGGATCGTTCGGATTCGCACAGGCGAGGAGGGCGGCGACGCCGTCTGACCGCTGCAATCTGAATTGCCGTGAAGATCGGCGATTCGCAACGTAGCGAAGCGCTGCACTGATTCCCCGGGCTCTCGCAGTCCGGGGAATCAGTCGTTTTCGGGCCACGCTCCCCGTTTGCGTACCGCTCAGGCTGCGCCCGCGACATATGGCGGGCTCGCAAACGTGGATTGAGCGTGTTTCCACCTTGTGAACATCGCGTTTCGCCCTGTCGCGAGCCGGGCAGACGTGCATACGTTCCATGGCCATGTTTGCTCTCGACTCTGGTGACACCGCGTGGGTACTGACTTCCGCGGCCCTCGTGCTCTTCATGACTCCCGGCCTCGCCTTCTTCTACGGCGGCATGGTTCGGTCGAAGAACGTGCTCGGCATGCTCATGCAAAACGTCTTCGCGATGGGCCTCGTGTCGACGATCTGGGCCATCGTCGGGTTCTCGCTGGTCTTCGGTGACAGCGGCAACGGCTGGATCGGCAACTTCGACTTCTTGTTCCTCGCTGACGTCAAGAATCTCGACGGCGACATCCCGGGGATGGCACTTGTTGCCTTTCAGATGATGTTTGCCGTCATCACACCGGCCTTGATCACGGGTGCCACAGCAGATCGGCTGAAGTTCGGCTCGTACGCAGTGTTGATCGGATTTTGGTCACTGCTCGTCTACGTCCCGGCTGCCAAGTGGGTCTTCAACGGTTGGTTGCTCGACATGGGTGCCCTCGACTTCGCCGGCGGCACCGCCATTCACATCAACGCAGGAGTCGCCGCGCTCGCCGTGGTCATCGTCATCGGCAACCGCAGGGGGCACGGAACCGTCGCGATGCCGCCGCACAACTTGCCGCTCACCATGCTCGGTACCGGCATCTTGTGGTTCGGCTGGATCGGCTTCAACGCGGGTTCTGGCCTGGCCGCCGATGGCGTCGCTGCTCAGGCGCTCGTCAACACTCATCTCGCAGCAGCGACGGGCATGCTCGGCTGGCTCCTCGTCGAGCGACTCAAGTCAGGTCACGCGACCACGCTTGGCGCAGCCTCGGGTGCGGTTGCCGGATTGGTCGCAATCACCCCCTGCGCCGGTTTCGTCGGCGGTCCCGCACCACTGATCATCGGCGCTGCGGCCGGCGTGCTGTGCTTCCTCGCACTCGGCATCAAGGAAAAGATGGACTGGGACGACAGCCTTGATGTCATTGCCGTCCACCTGATCGGTGGCATCGTCGGAACCCTGCTGCTCGGCTTCTTCGCTGACACCGCAATCAACGGCGAGTTCGACGGGCTCTTGTACGGCGGCGGGCTTGAACTCCTGAAGGATCAGTTCGTTGCCGCCCTCGTCGTTGGTGTCTTCTCGTTTGTGGTCACCTTCATCCTGGCAAAGATCATCGACGGGACGATGGGCTTGCGCGTCGACGAAGACGCCGAACTGCAAGGCCTCGACCAGAGCCAGCACGCCGAGTCGGCCTACTCAAGCTGACGCTCTCCAACTACTGACCTTCGCCCCCAGTCCACTTCGACCAGCGCACTACGATCAGGACCGACATGAAACTCATCACCGCCGTCATCAAGCCCTTCAAGCTCGACGATGTGAAGGACGCCCTCAAAGCCATCGACGTCACCGGCATCACGGTGTCCGAGGTGCGCGGCTTCGGCCGGCAGGGCGGACACACCGAGACCTACCGGGGCGCCGAGTACAAGATCGACTTCGTACCGAAGGTCAGCCTGGCCACAGTCGTCGACGAGAGCCGCGTCGACGATGTGGTCGACGCGATCACAAAGTCAGCTGCCACCGGCAAGATCGGTGACGGCAAGATCTGGATCACCGACGTCGATCGCGTCGTGCGTATCCGCACGGGCGAAGAAGGCACCGACGCCATCTGACGATCCTGGCGACCGTTTGTGTGCGGTCACGGACCTGGAACCACCGCGCATCGAGGTCACCGCGCACGCCGGGCAAGAACGTTGTTCATCGAGATTGGCGTCGCTCCGCTCGGCGCGTTCTCCAATTCCGGAACTCACCTCGGAGCGCAACGAGGCCCGCGAGAATGATCAACCCACCGATGATCACGACCGGCCAGGCAATGCCACCGCTGGATGTCGAGATCGCTTCCTCGGGTCGCATCTCCACATCTTGACGTGTTTGTGTCGGGATTTCTGCGGACCGGTCCGCAGAAATCCCGACACAAACGACTCAGGAGGGTTGCTGGAGTTCGCGCAGTTGGGCCAAGGTCTGGCCGGCGCCCGCTCCAACGCTTTCCAAGGCGCTGAGGATGGCGACGAGGTTCCGGTCACGTTCCTGCGCCAGGTCGCGGATCGACCGGTCCCCGGCCTGAGCATCAGACTGGTCGGCGATGGTGTCGATCAAGTCATCGGTCAGCTCAGGTGTGTCCATCAACTTCGTCCACGGCCACTTGAGGGCCGGACCGAACTGCGCCATGAAGTGGCGCATGCCGCCCTCTCCCCCGGCGATGCGATACGTCTCGAACGTCCCCATCTGCGCCCAGCGGAGGCCGAATCCGAAGCGGATCGCATCATCGATCTCCTCGGTCGTTGCGATGCCATCGTTGACGAGCCACAGGGCCTCCCGCCACACCGCTTCGAGCAGGCGATCGGCAATGAACGCGTCAATTTCCTTGCGGACGTGAAGCGGGTGCATGCCGAGCGCCCGGTACGTGTCCATTGCCCGGTCGATCGTTCCGAGCGACGTCTGGACACCGCCGACAACTTCGACAAGTGGCAGGAGGTACACCGGGTTGAAGGGGTGCGCCACGACGAATCGTTCGGGGTGGTTCATTGCCGTCGCGAGGTCTGATGGCTGGTAGCCCGACGTCGACGATGCAATGAGCGCGTTGAGAGGAGCGACATCATCAATCGCTGCGAGCGTGCTGTGCTTGATGTCGATCCGTTCTGGTACCGACTCCTGAACGAGACCTGCCCCGTCGACAGCCTCGGCAATCGAGTCGACGATCGTGAGTGACCCCACCTGATCGGTCGCGAGGCCGAGCGCCGCCCAGGCCAATACCGCATCGGCCATGACCGCATCAAGAACCTCACTCGCAGTCGGAGACGGGTCGTACACAGCGACGTCGACGCTGCGCAAACGCATCCGAGCCGCCCACGCTGCACCGATCACGCCACACCCGACGACGGCGGCCCGGGCAGGAAGCTCAGCCATGCCGGGTCAGCTGCATCTTCTCGCGCACGTCATCGGCATTCATGATGTCGATGTTCATTCCGCTCAGGATGGCGACCGCTCGCTCGACGAGGTCCTGGTTCGTGGCCAGCTGACCGCGATCGAGATACAGGTTGTCCTCAAGGCCAACGCGTACGTTGCCGCCAGCAATCGCGGCCAGCGCGACGTACTCCAGCTGCTTCCGGCCGATCGAGAACGCACTGAAGGTCCAGCTCTCGGGAATGTTGTTGACCATCGCCATGAACGTGTTGAGGTCGGCGGGCGCACCCCACGGAATGCCCATACAGAGCTGCACCATTACCGGATCGGCGATCAGACCCTGTTCGACCAGTGACTTTGCCTGCCAGAGGTGTCCAGTGTCGAATACTTCGATTTCCGGTCGCACCCCCAGCTCTTGCACCTGACGCGCCATTTCGGCGAGGACCGACGGCGTGTTGGTCATGACATAGTCCCCCTCGCCGAAGTTCATCGAGCCGCAGTCGATCGTGCAGATCTCGGGCAGGATCTTGCGAACATGGTCGAGCCGTTCCGTCGCGCCGACCATGTCGGTGCCTTCCTCGGCCAATGGCAAAGGTCGCTCGACCGAGCCGAACGTGACGTCGCCGCCCATCCCCGCCGTGAGGTTGATGACCGGATCAACGTTCGAGGATCGGACCCGGTCAACGACCTCTGCGTAGTACTCGACCTCACGCGACGGCGCACCCGTGATCGGGTCGCGGACGTGAATGTGCACCACCGCGGCACCTGCCTTTGCCGCAGCAATACAGTCGTTGGCGATGGCTTCGGGTGTGAACGGCACTTTGTCGGACTTTCCGACGGTGTCGCCGCTGCCCGTAACAGCACAGGTGATGAAGGCAGAACTCATTGGGGTCTCGTTTCGTTGTGTGGAGATAAGGGTGGAGATGAGGGTGGAGATGGGAGAGCAGCTGAAAGAGCCGATGGATGCGTCACTCGGCCGTTGCACCGTTGCGTCGCAGGACGCGTAAGCGCGACAGCACGTCGTCGCGGTCGATGTAACAGCCGCGCAGGACTCGGCGTCCGACGCCGGGATCGTACGCGTCGCGGCCGTGCAGAATGCGCCGGTTGTCGAAGCCGACAAGGTCGCCCGGTTCGAATCGGTTCGACAACATCAGTTCCGGATCGTGAGCGACCGCCGAAAACACGCGCATCGCGGCGTACGCCCGAGGGACGTCAACTGGCGCCATGTGCGGCGCAAGGCGAACGGGATAGAACGCGCGCATCGTGAGCGGACTGTGGGTCGTGCCGTGGTCAATCATCGGTCCGATCCACCGGTGGTCACCGTCTTTCGCTCGGTTTGCAAAGACCCACTCGAGGGTGGTGAGCGCCTCGTAGTGGTCGCGATGTTCGGCACGCAACCGCTCGACGACGGCGAGCCCGTCGGTCATTCGCGACGCACCACCCGCCACCGTGTTCTCGACGCAGTGAAGAAACTGAAAGCCTGGCGGCGTCTCTCGGGTCGGGAGATCCGCATGTTGTCCGAGGTTGGCGCCGGTGTTGGCGAGCGAGTCGGCCCGGTCGAAGATTGCCTCGACGGTAAACACGTCGCCAAAGTTGGAGCCTCGGATCGGTCCAATCCGCCGCCCAATCATCTCCATCGCTTCGCTGTTGGCCGACGTATTGCGCAGCCGAGCCAGTCCGTGTGTGACGAGTGCGGTCAGCCACGCCTCAAGTACCGAGTCATCGTCGAGGACCGCTGAGCCATCGAACGTCGGTGGCTCCTCCATCGTTGCGGTCCACACCGTCGGAGCGCCCGAAACGGCATCAGGCAGATGCTTGGTGTCGGCAATCGATCGCAGCCATCCGGGGTGGACGTGTGACTCGGTCCCGTCGATCCAGGCGACCACGAGTGCACCATCGGACCCGATGTGTGCCCCGGCGAGCACTTCTGGACCGGGCAGGTCGAACGGGTCAACCGTGGACTCACGGGTGATTGGGTCGATGGCGACCGTGTTCTCATAGAGCCACAGCGAAAAACAATCGAGCCGCACCCCGTCGGCCCAGTGGACCCGCACCATCGGCAACTCACGCGTGACGCGTGCAATCGATGCCCACCGATACGTGTCGAAGTCCGGCGTCACCACCACGGTCACGGTTCCAAACACTACTCACCGCGGACCCGGCGACGGTTCGTCAGAACGCGTCAGAGGCGGCGGCAAGCGGAGCGCGCACGGTGTCGCTCATCGGAACCGCATCACGATCGACCGGCAACGTTCGCGCCAGCCGGTCGCCAACATCGACGGTGACACCGAGCCAGTATCGCTCGTTGCGGAAGTGGTGCAACCGATGATTCCGATCGAGATGGGCGTAGTACCGCGAGGTCGGCCGGTACTTGGAGTGCACGAGCAAGTGGACCCACTCATAGTGGGCCAAAGCCAGCAGGCCAGCAACCATCGTCGACGCCGCTGTTGCTCGAGCAACCTCGGGCGAGACAAGCTGAAGCGAACCGAGCACCAGGGCAGCCGCTCCGAGCGGTAGGACAATTGCCAGACACGAGCCGATCGCATTCGGGCGTCGCAGCAACAGCCAGTCGAGGTCGTCTGGAACGCGGTGGTGACGTTCGTGCGAGTCACGGGTGCCGAGCAACTCGGCAAGGCGGTTGGTCGGCTGGGCATGCAAGAGCATTCGATGGATCATCCACTCGACCGGACCGAGCAACACGATGACCACAGCAACTGCGGCCAGGTCGCCCCAGGTCAGGCCACCCATCGCTGCGCGGAGTACCACTGCCAGCATCAGGAACGCCGCAATCACCCGCGCCGACGACGAGTCCACGAAGGCGCGTGCAACCTCTCGTCGAGTGGCAAGGTCACGCGCCGACGTCATCCCGATGACCGTATCGCACCGCCCCCGAGCACCGCCCTCGGCACATCGATCGGGTGTCTCGTGCAGTTGAGTGGCAGGAGCATTGCTGACGTACAGTCAGCGGCATGACGACCATCGAATCGGACCCGCCTGCCGCTGACGCGCCGGTCAAGAAAGAACGCTGGACGGCGCAGTGGAAAGAGCTGTACCACGAGGTCATCACCAACAACCTGTGCACCGGTTGTGCCGGCTGCGTCGTCACCTGCCCGCATGACGTGATCGGGTACGAACACGAAGAGGGCAAGTACATCCCCTTCCATCTGGAAGAAGAACTCGGGCTCGACGACTGTGTCCACGGTTTCGGCTCCGGCGGCGGTTGCACCACGTGCACCCGTGCCTGCCCGCGCTTTCGTGCTTGGGAGCCAGCAGCCGACATGCACCTGTTCGGTCGTGTGCGTGAGCCCGACGAGATGGCGGGCATCTGGCGCCAGCTCTATCTCACGCGGGCCAGTGACGAGATGGTGCACAAGATGGGCCAGGACGGCGGCCTCGTCTCGGCGATGCTGATCTGGCTGCGCGAGCACGACTACATCGACGCGGCGCTCGTCTCCGGCGTCGAAGAAGACGACGCGTGGAAGGCCAAGCCGGTCGTCGTGTCGACTCGCGAGGAGATTCTCGCCACCGCCGGTTCGCGCTACACATACTGCGCCAACCCGCTTGCGCTGCGCGAAGCCAAAGAGCAGGGCCACGAACGCCTCGCACTGGTCGGCATGGGTTGCCAGACCTCCTCGCCGCCAGTCATGTGGGACCGCAAGGCCGGCAAGGTGTCCAAGCCCTTCCTGTTCAACATCGGTTTGCTCTGCTCGAAGACTTTTGATGACGCCATTTTCGAAGAGCTCTTCGAGGCCAAGTACGGCTTGAAGAAGCAGGACATGGTCAAGATGAACATCAAGGGCGCCTTCCAGATCTGGATGAAGGATGGCTCGTATCACGAGATCAATCTGAAGGAATGTCACGCCTGGACTCGCGAGGGCTGCAAGAGCTGCCCCGACTTCGCGGCTGAGCACTCCGACGTCGCAACGGGCGGCATCGGTGAAGACAATGACTGGACGCTGACCATTGTCCGCACAGAGTTGGGCGAAGAGGTCATCGAGCGGATGATCGCCGACGGCTCATTGATCGCGCGCCCGGCTCAGACCGACGAGACGGCGATGCGCCTGCTTCGTCTGCTCTCGATCGTCAGCCGTCGCCGCTGGCCCAAGGAAGCCGATGCTGCACCGGCCATCGGTGTCCCGCCACCCAAGAAAAAGAAGGTTGTCGCGGTCAAAACCGACGAGGTCAAGCCAAAGGAGTAGCCGACGACTTGGTGCCTGGCACCAAGTCGTCTTACTTGCAGGCGGCGAGGTCGGCTTCGAAGAGTTCGATCGCGGTGCCGGGGCCGGCGTCGCCAGCGGACTCGGTGATGGCGTCGAGCTCGTCTTGGCTGTACTGCTCGACTTGATCGAGCATGCAGTCGCCCTGCGCCTCGGTGAGATCACCTTGGGTGACCGCGGTCTTGATGATGTCCTCGGCCACTCGCTTAGAGCCGGGGTCCGAGTTACATGCACTCAGGCCGAGCACGGCGACGGCAAGCACCGCGAGGGTGCGGCCCAGCGGGCGCTTCGGTGTCGCGCTGGTGCTGATCTCGATGGTGGCGAGCTCTGAGTTCACAGTGAACGGAGGCTACTGGCACGATGTCGGGATGCCGCTCAGCCAACCTCTGAACCAGTCACAGCATCGATCGCTCAACTGGGAGGCGCAGACGCTGCTTGAGCTGATGGAGCGAATCGGTGCGCCCGCGCTCGATTCCCAAGAACCGGCCATGGCTCGCGCAACGCGAGCCGAACTCGCTCCCGAGCCGACCGAAGATTGCCACGAGATTCGGTTTGTTGACGCAGGCGGCGTGCCGGCCCGTCTGTACCTGCCCACGCCCACTGACACCCTGCCTGGTCTGCTCGTCTTCTTCCACGGCGGCGGCTGGGTCATCGGTGACCTCGACAGCCACGACAACATCTGCCGGTCGCTCACGAACCGCAGCGGTCAGGCGGTGTTGAGCATCGACTACCGATTGGCGCCTGAGGACCCGTTCCCAGCTGGCCTCGGCGATTGCATCCAGGCAACGCGCTGGGCCCATGCCAACGCTGCCGAACTCGGCGTCGACCCTGATCGCCTCGCGGTCGGCGGCGATTCTGCCGGCGCGAACTTCGCGGCGGTCGTCGCGCACGTCGCTCCCGCTCCGATCATGTTCCAGCTGCTCGTCTACCCGGTGACCGACTGCAGGATGAATACCGAGTCGTATGAGCAGAACGCCGAGGGCTACTTCTTGACGAAGTCGTCGATGCAGTGGTTCATCGACCACTACCTGGCCGGCGAACGAGGAAGCGCCGAAGATCCGCGGGTCTCGCCCCTGCTCGTCGGCGACGACGTCCTCGCGCAAAGCCCACCGGCGCTCGTTATCACCGCCGGTTTCGATCCGCTCCGCGACGAAGGCGTTGCTTACGCCAATCGCATGGCGGCGCTCGGCGTCAAGGTCAGCCATGTCGAGTTCACCGGACAGTTCCACGGCTTCTTCTCGCTCCCACACATGCTCGGCGACGCCAGGGCCGCTCACGCGCTCGCTGCAGAATCCCTCCGTCTCGCCCTCGCCTCAGGCCGTCCCTGAGCCGTCACTGGCCATCACTGGCCATCACTGGTCCGGTATTGGTCAGCGAGTTGGACCGCACGGCTGAACACGGCGTCGAGCATCGGCTCCGTGAGGCGCTTGGTGAACGTGTTCTGCTGACTGACGTGGTAGCTGCAGACAATGGTGAGTGACCGTCCATCGAGTGAGGTGACGGGCACTTCAAGTCCGTGACCAAACTTGGGGCGAGGTCGGACGCCGAAGAAGTGGCACGCGGCGTTGTAGCCGAACGTCCCGAGGCAGATCACGACGGCCGCCTCTGAAAGCGCCTCGAGCTCACGTTCGAGGAAGGGGCGACACGCGTCGCGTTCATCGGTGGTCGGCTTGTTCAGCGGCGGGGCGCACTTCACGGCTGACGTCACCCAGGCATTGGCCAACTCCAGGCCATCGTCGGCACTGACCGACTCGGCCTGATTTGCGAGTCCGGCTCGATGCATTGCCCGAAACAACCAGTCGCCGCTGCGATCGCCCGTGAACATGCGTCCGGTCCTGTTGGCCCCGTGGGCAGCCGGTGCAAGGCCCAGAATGACGATGCGGGCCGACGGATCACCGAAGCCCGAGATCGCCTTGCCCCAATAGTCCTCGTCGCGAAACGAGGCGCGCTTCTCCACAGCCACTTGTTCGCGCCACTCAACCAACCGCGGACACTCACGACATTCATGAATCTCGTGGGTCAGATCGCGCAGCGCCAACAGCGACTGCTTCTTGGAGGGCTTGTTGGAGGGCTTCTTTGGGGGCACGGAAGGATTCGCCACAGACATCGACAGTAGGTTGGCCCTCGGTAGCGTGAAAGGCAATCATGGCAACAACGACACGCAAGAAATCAGCATCCTCAGCAGCCACGAAGCCTGCGCAGAAGGCTGCTGCGCGAACCACCACTGCTTCGAAGAAGCGGGCTGCCAAGCAGGGTCCGAAGCCGACCACGATCCTCATGGTCCGCCACGGCCAGACGCCCACCACCGGCAAGGTGTTGCCCGGCCGGGCCAAGGGGCTGCATCTCGCCGACCTGGGCCACGAACAGGCCAAGATCGCCGCGCTCCGCATTGCAGAGTTGAACATCGATGCCGTCTACAGCTCGCCGCTGGAACGAGCCAAGGAGACCGCCGCTCCGATCTCTGCGGCATGCGGCCTCAAAACACAGATCGAGCGAGGGCTCTTCGAGTGCGATTTCGGTGACTGGACCGGCAAGCAGCTGAAAGACCTGATGAAGCTGCCGGAGTGGCAAACGGTGCAACGCGCTCCGTCGACGTTCCGTTTCCCCAACGGCGAGAGCTTCACCGAGATGCAGACGCGCATGGTCAACGCACTCGACAAGCTTCGCAAGCTCCACCCTGGCGGCACCATCGTGTGCGTTTCGCATGCCGACACGATCAAGGCAGCGGTCGCTCACGCGATGGGCACACATATCGATTTGTTCCAGCGCATCGTTATCAGCCCAGCCTCGATCAGCGCCGTGACATGGCATGCGGGTGGCCCCATCGTGCTCGCCGTCAACTCCACCGGCCGACCTCTGACCGAGCTCAAGCCGGCCTGATGGGCGTCTTCTACGAGTTCGACGACGTCGACGCGTTCACGACGGGCACCGTTGGCGAGCCGGGCAACAGGACGTTCTACATGCAGGTCCGAGCCGACGGTCAACGGGTCAGCGTGAAGTGCGAGAAGCAGCAGACGGCGGCCATCGTCGATTACCTCCGCAAGGTGCTGAGCGACCTCCCACCGCCAGAAGACCGACCGATGCCAGGGGCGCTGGAACTCGCGCCGCCACTTGACGCGTCATTCGTGCTCGGCCCGATCGGGCTTGGCTACGACCGTTCCAATGACAAAGTGCTCATCCAGCTCGAAGAAGTCGGCGAGGTGGACGAAGATGGCGAATTCCTTGATGACGACCGCGGTCACGTCCGCCTGTACGTCAGCCGTGGTCAGGCTGCAGCATTTTGCGACCACGCCGACCGAGTGGTCGAATCCGGGCGGCCCGACTGTCAATGGTGCAACCACCCGATCGACCCCGATGGGCACGCCTGCCCACGCATGAACTGACCGACGTGGCGGACGACGATCTGGACGACGACATCGTCGACAACGACGAAGCGAGCGACGAGGCAAGCGATCAACAGGGCGTCGAGTTGCGCATCGACGATGTCGAGGACCCGATGACGCACCTGCTCCTCGGCGAGATTGAGGTCGAGGGGCGAATGCCGTACAGCAGCAATGCCACGTTTCTCGTCCACGTCACCCATGAGGGCAAGTCGCACCCGGCTATCTACAAGCCAATGCGGGGCGAGCGACCACTCTGGGATTTCGAGCCCGGATTGCACCGTCGTGAGGTGGCGACCTATCGAATGAGCGAGGCCCTCGGCCTACACGTCGTGCCGCCGACGGTGCTGCGCGACGGTCCCGTCGGAGAAGGTTCCGTGCAGTGGTTCGTCGCTGGCGACTTCGCCGAGCACTACTTCACGATGATGGAGTCTCGTGTCGACCTGCATGATCGTTTTCGTGCCTTGGCGCTCCTCGACATCATCTGCAACAACACCGACCGCAAGAGTGGGCACTGCATTCTTGTCCCCGAGCGCAACGCTGACGACGGAACTTTGCTGCCAGCCGAGGTATGGGGTATCGACCACGGCCTGTGTTTCGCGGCCGAGTACAAACTCCGCACCGTCATCTGGGAGTTCGCCGACGAGGAGATTTCCGAGCCTCTGCTCGATCGAGTGAACCGCCTCGTCGATCGTGTCCCGCTCGACATCGCCACCCTGCTGAGTGACGACGAGGTCGAAGCAATCCAGGGTCGTGCCGCCTGGTGCGTCAAGCACCGTCGCTTCCCGACCGACCCGACCGGCCGCCGCTATCCCTGGCCACTGGTCTGACCTGTCCGTCTGAACTCGGGTGTCACCCGGACTTGTTCCGTGCGAGGATGCTCATATGTCTGATGACGACCTCGATGATCTGATTCACGCTGCAGATCTCGACGGGCTCGTCCGGATGATCGACGACCGGTGCGCAACCGGCGACTGGGATGGACTACTGCGGGTGCGCGATCGTGCCCGGAGCGCAGTGAAGACGGGGCGACAGCTGTGGCCGGCTGCAACGCTGGCCGAGTACCGGTTGGCGCTCCTCGCTCCACCCCACCATGTCGCTGCCGTCCTCGATGAGACCGATGGGCTATCAGGCCAGTTCACCATCGGACCGCTGACCGAGGTTGCCGCCCAACACCACACCTGGGATGCTTTGCGCACGGAACTCAATCCGTCGCCGCGAGCAGCATTCGTTGCCCACGAGCGAGCGATTCGAGGCGAAGTCGTCGACGACGACATCGCCGACGTGCTCGACATTCCACTCGAGCTCGAAGGCTGGGAGCCGACGTACGCCGTCGCGAAGTATCGCGATAACGATGCTGACTTTCCCGCTCCGAGGCTGCCCACAAATTGGGAGGAAATCGAGACGAGCAGCGAGGCCGAACGGCTCGATGACGATGTCGAGCTCGCAGTTCAGCAGCTGGTCGAACCGTGGCTTTCCGGTTCGAACGGGACCGTCGAGGTCGTGTGCGTCGAGGGTGACGTGGGCGACGCGATCGGCGCACTGGGGCCGCACCGGGCGCGGGTCTGCGAACTCGACGTTCGCACGGCCATGGCCTGGATGGCCTGGGCAGGAGCGAGCGGAGGGGCCCACGGCCGGCGACGCGGCGCTGCGACCGGACGCTTCGGTGCGTGGTGGATGCTCGCCGCGATCGGCGACTTCATTGACGACTGGCCGGTCAACCCCGACGCGCTCGGTCAGTTCGCGAACGAACTCAACTGGTATCGCTGGGACGCTTTCGAACCTGCACTCGGCTGGACGCTGCAGATCGCGATCGAGGACGAGTCAGAAGGTGTCGCTTGGGCGATCAGCGCCCGCGACTCCACGTAATCGCAACGAGGGTGTGATCGCAGCCACCGGTTGATGGCAGCGACGGCCAATCCGCGGCCGCCACGGTGCGACCCGCTCAGACTCCGCGGGCAGAAATGACGGCCTGATCGATCGGCTCGATCATGATGCATTCGCCCGGGCATTCTTCGGCTGCATCGACGGCGGTGTCGATCTGTGAATCGGGAATGCGTGCGACGCCATTGCCCATATCGGGACCGTGGCCAGCGCCCTCACCACCATCGAAGAGAACGGTTGTACCGAAGTGTGAGGACTCTTCCTTGACAATCCAGAGCCCGTCATCGCGGGCCTGGAACACATCAGGGCAAATCTCTGAACAGATGCCGTCACCTGTGCACAGGTCTTGATCAATCCACACCATCAACTGAGCCATGGCCGAAAGGTTACGAGAGGCTGAGCCAGAAAAAGCAAAGAGCCGGACCTATCACCCAGGCCTGGCTCGTCGCTCGTTCAGTTGTGAGTGCGGAACCTCAGCCCCGGGCCTCCAAGGCTGCGATCAAGGCGGGCATCACCTTGTGGACGTCGCCCACGATGCCGAGATCGGCGACACCGAAGATCGGCGCCTCCTTGTCCTTGTTGATCGCGATGATGTTCTTCGCGCCTTTCATGCCGACCATGTGCTGTGTGGCACCAGAGATGCCCGCAGCGATGTAGACGGTGGGCTTGACGACCTTGCCGGTCTGGCCGACCTGGTAGCTGTAGGGAACCCAACCGGCGTCGACAATGGCCCGCGATGCGCCAGGCGCACCCTTCAGCAGCTTGGCGAGCGTCTCGACCATGTCGAACTTGTCGGCCTCGCCGAGGCCGCGTCCGCCCGAGACGACCACGGCCGCCTCGTCGAGCTTTGGACCGCTGGTCTCCTCGACGTGCACCGCCGTGACGGTGGCTCCACCGGTCGAACCGAGATCCGGGACCGGAGCCGAAGCGAGTTCGCCAGCAGCGCCAGCGCCGCCGGCGGCCTCGAAGCTCTTCGGACGGAATGCTGCGAGGAACGGTGCCTCACCGGTGAACGTCGAGTTCACCAGCTTGCTGCCACCGAAGATCGGCGTTTGCACGGTCACCGAATCACCGTCGACGGTGATATCGGTCGAGTTGGTGAGCACGGTGCGGTCGAGCTTGACCGACAGGCGGCTCAGCACGTCGCGACCTTCGTAGTTCTGCGGGAACATGATCAGATCGGGGACGTCGCCACCGTCGATCACTGCCTGCATTGCAGCCGAGACAGCTGCGCCCGGGAGAGCTCCGGCAAGGTCGCCGGTCTCGTAGACCTTGGCGGCGCCATGATCAGCGAGTGCAGCAACTGCACCACCGGCGACGCCTGCCACGAATGCCGTGACGGTGCCGCCCAGCGAGCGGGCCTTGGTAAGCAGTTCGAGCGAGGCCGTGGTGGCCTCGTCGCCGTTGGCCTGTGAAAAGACCCAGATGTTGTTAACAGCCATGATTCAGACTCCTCAGATGACCTTCAGGTTGTCGAGGAAGTCGACAATCTTGTTGAACGTTTCGCCGTCGTCTTCGATGATCTCGCCGGCCTCGCGGGCGGGCGCATCTTCGACGGAGCTGATCGACTGTGCCCACGACACCGACTCGACGCCGAGGTCGGCGGCAGTGACGGTCTCGACCGGCTTGCTCTTGGCAGCCATGATGCCCTTGAAGCTCGGGTAGCGCGGCTCGACGACACCAGCGGTGACGGAGACCACGGCGGGGAGCGAACAGCTGACCTCGTCGTAACCGGCTTCGGTTTGACGATCGACCTTGACGGTGCTGCCGTCGACCGCAATGGTCTTGGCAAAGCCGACCGACGGCAGTCCGAGGACTTCCGCCATCTGCTCGGGCACGGTGCCCGTGTAGCCGTCGGAAGACTCGGTACCAGCGATGATCAGGTCGTAGTCACCCGCCTTGCCGACGGCGCCCGCAAGCACCTTGGCCGTGGTGAGCGCATCAGCACCGGCCAGCGCCGGATCAGAGACGAGCACGGCCTTCTCGGCGCCCATGGCGAGGGCGGTACGCAGACCGGACACCTCATCATTCGGGGCCATCGAGACCAGGGTGACAGAGCCTTCGCCAGCGGTGTTAACGAGCTGGAGCGCCATTTCGACGCCGTAGCTGTCCGACTCATCAAGGATGAGTTTCCCGTCTCGCTTCAGCGTGTTGGTCGAGGGATCCAGCTCACCCGGCAGTGCCGGATCAGGGATCTGTTTCACACAGACGATCACGTTCATAAGGCTCATAAGTTACCGCCGGGTCAACTAGCTCACAAAGCGGGAAACCAAGTTCACCGGCGATGTGTCCCGGATGACACATCGCCCTTCCCGTTTCACCCCCGTGAAGATGGGGCAGGCGAGACCAGGCCGGCCGACGCGATGTCGCCTGCCAGAAACCCCGGCCGGGTACCGTGGGGGTCCTTGGTGGTGGTGCTGCGGTGAAAGTTCTTCTGATCGTGAATTCGTTCGCGTCGTCGGTGACCGCACGCAACACCGTCGTCGTCCACCGCCGACTGAGCCAGGGCCACGATGTCGAGATCGTCGAGACCAATCGACGCGGCCACGCGACACGTTTTGCCCACGACGCCGCCCGACGTGGCGTTGACGTGGTGATCGGGTACGGCGGCGACGGCACTCTCAACGAGGTCGCCACCGGCATTGCGGGCACCGACACAGCGCTCGGCGTGCTTCCTGGAGGCTCCACCAACGTGTTCGCACGCACGCTCGGTCTGCCGAACGATCCACTCGAGGCTGTCGAGTTTCTGGCACGCGGCATCGACGCCGCTGATTTCCGACCGATTGGTCTCGGCCAGGTGAACGGGCGGTACTTCTGCTTCCACACCGGCATCGGGTACGACGCGGCCGTGGTTCAACAGGTCGAGCGGCGCGGTTCGCTGAAACGCTGGCTCGGCCACCCCCTCTTCATCTACGCGGGCCTCTCCACCTGGCTCACGGGCTACGACCGCAAGCATCCGCACTTCAGCATCGACGGCGACGGCACGTCAACGGCGGGCGGCAAGGTCGACGACGGCTATTTCACGATCGTCCTCAACACCAACCCGTACACCTACTTGGGCAACCGTCCGCTCGACCTTTCCCCCGCCGCCACGCTCGACCGGGGCCTTGTCGTCATCACCTTCCGCACGATGCGCGCGACGGCGATCCTCAGTTCACTGGCCGGCGCGCTGAAGGGTGGCGGAGTCAGCCCCGCCGACCACCTCGACATTCGTACCGACGTCACCCACTTCGTCGCCGAACATCCGACACCGTTCCCCTATCAGGTCGACGGCGATGCGCTCGGCGAGACCTCACGGCTCGAGTTCGTGCACGTGCCCAATGCGGTCAAGCTGGTGTTTCCCACCGGACCTCAGCCGGGCTGATCCGCCGCCCGAGTGCGGTGAGGGCGATGTCCGGCACATCGGTGCATGCCCCGTCCACGCCCCACTCGGCTAACTCCTTGAGTCGGTCCGGGTCGTTGCAGGTCCACGTGTTGATCGCCAGTCCCGCGGCGTGGCATGCCGCGACCGTCTCTGCGGTGACCGACTCCTCATCAGGATGCACGGCAACGTGGCCTGCCGAAGCGGTCTGCTCAATGACATCGGCAGTTGCTTCCATCACCAGATAGGCCGTTGCGATATCCGGTGCGGCTGCGCGGCACCGTTCGATCGTGTCCCAATCGAAGGACGAGATGATCCAGCGATCGATCGATCCGTGCAGCCGCATCTCGGCAATGGTCGGCTCGACGACTGCTCCACTCGGGTCATGACCCGGCTCGTCGGCAGAATTCTTGATCTCGACGTTCACCAGCATGTCCCCGCAGACCGCCAGCACCTCGCGCAGCTCGGGATACCCCGCAAGGTCGCCTGACGCAGTCGGCAACGGGTCGTGCTTGACGAGCAGCCGCCCATCTGGCGCCAGCCGAACGTCCAGCTCGACACCATCGGCACCCATGGCATCAGCCAGCACAAAGGCCTGCACAGTGTTCTCTGCAGCGGCGACAGATGCGCCTCGGTGTCCGATCACGAGCATCCCCAAGTATGGCCGCGCCCGCGGAGCAGCGCCCCCTCAGCACGCGCGAGCACACGACGTCAAGGGGGCGCGCGTCACACACATCACCTCTTGTGTCACCAACGGGTTGCGCCTACGGTGACGGCGCCGAGCGGGCGGCAACCCTCACACCCACCATCTGCGCTGTCTCAACCCGTCATCACAGCGCCCTGACAACCTCCTTGGAGCACACCCGTGACGATCCTTGCGTCCAGCATCACCTTGGGAGCCGCTCCGGCAGATTGGCGCGACGACGCGCTCTGCCGTGACACCGACCCGGAACTTTTCTTCCCCGTCGGAACCACCGGAAATGCACTGGTCCAGATCGACAACGCCAAGGAAGTGTGCGGCGAGTGCACCTCGTCGCAGGGATGCCTCGACTTCGCGCTCGACACCAACCAGGACTCCGGTATCTGGGGCGGCCTCACCGAAGAAGAGCGTCGGGTCATCCGCCGCAAGCGCGTCGCTGCCGCTCGCGCCGCACGCTCCGCCGCGAGCTGAACCCTTTCATCTGGCTGCGGCCGGCTGGCCCCAGATCAGCGCGAGTCAAACAACCGTCGGGACGCTGAGTTCGACAACGGTGCCGTGCTGATGGCTGGAGGCGTCGCCCAACTTGGCATCATCAAGATCCTGGGTTCGAGCCGGGCGCATGTCGATCGTCCCGTTGAGTTCGGTCGTCACCAATGTCCGCACGATAGACAGGCCCAGACCCGTACTGGCGTCGAGGTCAAAGCCCGGAGCGACACCGCGGCCGTTGTCGATGACGCGGACGTCGAGTCGGTGCTGATTCTGGGTGAGCGCCACCGACACCTGCCCACCGGCACTTCCTTCGGGGAATCCATGGTCGACGGCGTTCTGCAACAGCTCGGTGAGCACGACAGAAAGCGGCGTTGCCGTGTTGGCCGGGATCCGTCCGCCGTCACCCGTGACCGTGAAACGGACGGGGCGGTCGGGCGACTGGAGGCCCTCTTCGGCCAGTCGGAGCAGCGGACGAACGATCTCGATGAACGCGATATCTTCGCCGGGCTCACGAGAAAGCGACTCGTGGACCAGAGCAATAGTGCGGATCCGTCGCACCGATTCCTGCACGGCCGCCTTCGCTTCCGGATTGGTCAGACGGCGCGCCTGCAGCCGCAGCAATGACGAGATGGTCTGCAGGTTGTTCTTCACCCGATGGTGAATTTCGCGAATGGTCGCATCCTTCGACAGCAAGAGACGGTCGCGCTTCCGCAGTTCGGTGACGTCGCGCATCAGCATCAGACCGCCCACGACAACCGGACCGGATTCTGTGTCGTGAACGAGTGGGACACATCGGCTGAGCAGCGTGACGTCGGCGCCTTGCTCAAACTCCTCAACAACCGGCTCGAGGCGCTCGAATGCCTGGCGAACCGGGCCGTCGTGGAAACCGAGTTCGGCGAGGCGCATCCCCACCGGGTTGGCCTGAATCCCAACGCGGTGCAGCGCCGAGTTGGCGTTGGGCGAAACATAGGTGACCGTGCCATCGGCGTCGAGGCTGAGCACACCGTCGCCCACGCGCGGCGCCGCACTGGAGTCGGCCACGCGGCCGGCGAACGGGAACGTCCCGGTCTGGATCATGACAACGAACTTGTCGAAGATCTCCTTGTACGACCGTTCCAGCTCACCGAGGGTTCGCCCAGATCGGACTTCCCATTCTTTGCTGAGGATCGCAATGACTCGGCCGTTGCGAGCGACCGGAATCGCCATCATTCGCGTCCGGGCTCCGTCATCAGGCGTATCGAGATCGGCTTCGATGATCGTGTTCTCATCGGCCGCTTGCGACAGGACGGCGGCACCCCACTGCGCCCACGTACCGATGTAGTCGGTGACGTACATGGTTTGGTTCGTCGCGGGGCGGACTTGATCGACCACGACCCACTTCGCGTCGGTCGAACGGACATACAGCAGCAGGTCGGCAAAGCACAGATCGGCGAGGAACGCCCATTCGGCGCCGAGCCGATGTAAATGATCAATGTCGTCTTGATCGAGCGACGAATGCTGCCGTGACAGGTCGGCCATAGAGGTCATCGCTGCTGATTCTGCCGCATCGGAGACTGCAGGATGCGCCATACCCGCAGTTCGTACCGAGCAGGGTGGACCGCAACGGTTTCACCGACCGGTTCGACAGGTCTCAGATCTCGGTCAAGTCGACGCGCAAGCGATCGACGAGTCCGCCTAATCCAGCAATGTCGTGGATGTCTCCAGCGAGCCACGGCACGTCGAGCATCACCGGCGAAAGCGAAGCCAACTCCGCGCGTCGCTCTGTCTCGCGGGCAGCAACCAATGCAACATCGTCGAAGCGTTCCGCCAATTGGGTCAGCACCGTGTCGACCACTGCGACCGGCGCATCATCGAGTTGCGCGGCGAGTGACTCAGCGAGCTTACGTCCAGACCGGTAGCGCAGCGCCTCGGCGCTGTCGGCAGCAGCGGCGCCCGCCAACTCGTTTGGGAGCACTCGGTTGGCCACGATTGCACCAAGGGTCATGTTCCGCTTCAGCAGCTCTTGGGCCAGGAATCGCGCCTCGTGACTGGGCGCCGTCTCCAGGGTCGTCACGACAACGAAGGCCGTGCGCGCGTCTGCGAGGAGCGCTTCCACTGACCGCGCGCGTTTGACGAACCCGCTCTCCATGGCCTGGAACAGGACAAAAAATTCGGCGATGTCCTGCAGGAACCGTGAGCCGAGCACACGGTCGGCCACTTGATAGAAGGGCTTCGACGCCACCGTGAACAGGCGCGACCGGTAGGGCACCGTCAGCCACCGCAGCAGTCGGCTCCCGAAAAAGTCGACCATGCGACCGGGCGCATCAAGAATGGACAGTGCATTGCGCGACGGTGGGGTATCGACGATGACGAGGTCGAACTCGCCGGTTGCGTGCAGGTCGTGCAGTTGCTCCATCGCGAGGTAGTCGTGACTGTGGACGAATCGGCTGGTGATGTTCTGGTACAGCGGGTTGGCCAGCACTGCGTCGCGCACTTCATCATCAGGCGCGTGGCGACGAATCAGTTCGTCCCACCCTGCTTTCGTGTCGAGCATTGCCACCCACAGTTGACCGCGAACCTTCACCCCTGCCTGCTTGAACACCGCCGGCTTGATCCGGACCGGCGTGTTGCCGACTTCTTCGAGCCCCAGCGCCGTCGCTAGTCGGCGGGCCGGGTCAACGGTGAGGACGAGGATCTTGCCCTTCTGACGTTGTGCAGCAGCGATACCCATGGCGGCGGCGATTGTCGTCTTGCCCACACCGCCCGAACCAGCAACGAGCACCATCTCGCGGCTGGCGAGCAGATTGTCGAGGTCACTCATCGCACACCGATCATCCCAACTCGACGTCGAGTTCCTCGGCCAGACCGTCGGCAATCAGCGACACCACACGACGGCCAGGCGCCCGGGAGAAAAGCTCAGGCACCGTGATGATCGGCAGGTCGGCATGGATCGCGTCTCGTTGCAGCTCCGTCTGCAGCCAGCGGAGGTGTTCTGCGCCGGTTCGACGGCGAGCGTCGGTCAGGCGAGCCGCTTCGAGCACCATCGGCGCGCCCGGACCGATGGCCGCGGTCAGCGTCGGCAGGGCGGATTCGAGCTGTTCAACCACGACTTGCTCGCGCCGATCGAAGAGCATCGGCAACACCCGGTTCGCAATAACGGCGGAGGCATGGGCGCCGGTCTCGGCGGTGAGTCGCTGCAACAACTCGGCCGACTCGGTGACCGGCATCTCTTCGGGTGTGGTGACCACGGCCACGCCCGTCCGCGCCGGATCATTAAGAATGTCAAGCATCCACTGCGTCTGATCGCGCACGAGGCCGACCTGCACCAGATCCGCTATCACCTTCGGCGCACCGATCTGACTCACGATGTGGCCACTCGCCTCAGCGTCGATCACAACCAGGTCATAGTGCCGCTCGCGCACTTCGAAACAGAGCTTCCCGACGCCGAGAATTTCCTTCACGCCGGGCGCGGCATCGGCCACGAAGTCGAACGTCGTGGCCAGCGGGCCGATACGGCCGATGAGCGGGATCTTCACGAAGAGCCGCAGATACTCCCGCAGCGCATCTTCGGTACTCATCGTCATCGCGTGCAGGTTGGGCGAGACCTCGGTGGGTTCGAACCCCAGGTCGTCTTCACCGAGTGCAGCAGCGAGGGCGCCTTTGGCATCCATTTCACAGACGAGCGTTCGACGTCCGCTGCGCGCCGCAACGTCGGCAAGCGCTGCAGCAATCGACGTCTTGCCGACGCCGCCCTTGCCGGTGACCCAGAGCATGTCGAGGTCGAGGAGGGCGGTCATGTCGTTCAGCGTCGTGTCACCCGGTGACACGAGACCAGCGTGACACGGCAGTCACGTCTGTACCCAGTCGAGCTGTGGCTCAGTCGCCGAAGCCAATCTTGCGCGTGCTCTCAGCGGAACCGAGCTCGACGTAGGCGATCTTGGCGGACGGCACCGCGACATCGTTCCCGCGCTTGTCGGTGATCCACAGCGTGTCGGTGGCGCCCCCGAGGGCCGCCTCGATGCGCGCTTTCAGATCGTCGCGGTCTGCGTCGTCGGCGAGTTCAAGATTGATCTCGCGAGGGGCTTGGGTCACTCCGATGCGTACGTCCACGTGATCGAGGCTACCGCCGCGCTGCCGGGACAGACTGGGCCGTCGGCGGCGGGAATGGTTGGCCGTGCCGTTGACGCCTGGGAGGGTGTCGAACATGCTGGAGGCCAGTGAGCATCCAAACCGTCATTCCACTCTTCCCGCAGTTCACTGCCCTCGACGGCATCGGCCCCTACGAGGTCCTCCAGCGCATCCCCGACATCGACGTCACTTTTATCGGGCATGAGCGCGGCGTCGTCCGTTCCGACAACGGCATGCTCGGCATTGAGGTCGACGGCACGTTCGAAGAATTTCCGACGCCAGACCTCATCGTCTTTCCGGGCGGTCGCGGCACACGGGCGCTCATGACGGACGACCGCGTGCTCGACTGGGTGCGCTCGGCGCATCAGTCAACCACCTTCACCACCTCGGTCTGTACCGGCTCACTGGTGCTCGCCGCGGCGGGACTGCTCGACGGATTGACTGCCACCACGCACTGGGGCGCGCTCGACGTGCTCTCCGCACATGGAGCGACGCCGACGGGCACGCGAGTGGTTGAGCACCTCGATCAGCGGCTCATCACCGCAGCAGGGGTCTCGAGCGGCATCGACATGGCGCTCCGGCTCGTCGAGATCATGTTCGACCGAGTGGCCGCCGAAGCCTCGCAGCTGATGATCGAGTACGACCCCCAGCCCCCGTTCGACGCCGGCTCGACTGCCAAGGCGAGCGAAGCCGTCGTCGCCCGCGTCATCGAATACGCCCAACACCGCGCCTGACCCCACCACTGCCCGTTTGCGTACCCAGGGGGTGTCCCCGGCGACACGTCCTGGGTACGCAAACGGAACTTGGTGGGTCGGTCAGACGGCGGTGGTGCAGAAGGTGTCGCCTGCGGCCAGCGAGGATTCGGTGGTGATCTCACCGAACTCACCGTCGGCGGCGTTGTAGAGCTCGCCGAGCATGCCCCGCACCATGCCGCGATCGACCGCACAGATCACTGGGTGCTCGGCGGCGACGTCGCCGAACGGGCAGTGGTTGTTGATGATCTTCAATTGGTTGTTGCGGCCTTCGGCGTGGGCAGCAAAGCCGTGTGCGGACAATGCGTCAGCAACCGCTTGGATGGCTGACCGCAGCGAGCGCTGTCCAGCCTTCAGTGCATCACCGGTCAGACCGGCAGCCATTGCTCGTCCGTACTCGGCACCCACTTCTTCAGCCATCTGCTCGGCTTCATCATGGGGGAGCTTGCTGAGCGTGCGCCCCAAGAGCGAGAGCAGCAGATCGTCGCTGCGTACCGGGAAGGCCGCGGTATCGAGCGCATCACCGACGGCCAGGTAGTGCTTCGACGGGCGACCTGCCGAGCGCTCGGCGTCGGGTCGAGCGCTCGCAACTTCGAGATATCCACCGGCCGCCAGTTTGTCGAGATGATGCCGGGCGACGTTGGAATGCACACCGATCTCAGCAGCCACCATCGAAGCCGTGACACCTGACGCATCGGCGTCGGCAGTCGCCTGCGAGTGCTCCCGTGCCATCAGGTAGATCGAGCGCCGTGTGGGGTCACCGAATGCGTCGGTGATGGCCGACACGGTGGCGGTGAATGCGGTCCCGGAACTCACGGGAGCAATATTACCTACGCCCGTAGTGCAAATCCCGCAGGGCGTCGCCACACTGGGCTCCATGAGCTCCCCCGTCGTCACGGAAGACCAGATCGTCGAGGCACTTCGCCCGGTCGAAGACCCCGAGTTGCACCGCTCGATCGTCGATCTCGGCATGCTGCGCGGCGTGTCGATCATGGACAACGGCGTCGTCGGCGTGTTGATTGCCCTCACCGTCCCGGGGTGTCCGCTCAAGGACGAAATCACCCGCCGCGTCTCCGAAGCAGCCACACAACTCGACGGTGTCGAGTCGATCGATCTCGAGTTCACCGTGATGAGCGACGAAGATCGGGAGAACCTCCGCAAGACGCTCCACGGCGATGCCGGCGCCACCGCTGGTCAGGGTCAAGCGCACGGGCACGCCGAAGGTCGTGTCGTCCCCTTTGCGAAGAACGATTCGAAGACCCGCCCGCTGCTCATTTCTTCGGGCAAGGGCGGCGTTGGCAAATCGACCGTCACCACCAACCTCGCCGTCGCACTGGCTGCGCAGGGCTATTCGGTGGGCATCATCGACGCCGATATCTACGGTTACTCGATTCCTCGCATGCTTGGCACCGACCGCGAGCCCGTGGTCATCGACGAGATGCTCATCCCGCCGGAAATGTACGGCGTCCGCGCCATCTCGATCGGCTACTTCGTGCCGCAGGGCGAAGCGGTCATCTGGCGTGGCCCGATGCTGCACAAGGCGCTCGAGCAGTTCCTCACCGACGTCTTCTGGGACGAACCTGACTTCCTCCTCATCGACATGCCGCCCGGCACCGGCGACATCGCGCTGTCGCTGTCGCAGTACCTGCCGCGTGGCGAAGTCTTCGTCGTCACCACGCCGCAGCCGGCTGCGCAAAAGGTCGCCGCGATGTCCGCGGCCATGGCTGAGAAGGTCAATCTGCCCGTGCGCGGCGTCATCGAGAACATGTCATGGTTCACCGGCGACGACGGCAAGAAGTACGAAATCTTCGGGTCCGGTGGCGGACAGGCGCTCGCCGACGACGTGGGCGTGCCGCTCATTGGGCAGCTCCCGCTCGTTCCCGAACTGCGCGAAGGCGGCGACGATGGCAAGCCCATCACCGCGGTCGACCCTGAGTCCGAGTCAGCCAAAATCTTCCACGAGATGGCTCGCCAGATCGCCGTCGACATGAAGCCGAAGAAGATCTACTCCCCCGAGTTGAAAATTCTCTAGTCCGGTTCCCCGTCATGGAGGTCGTGGCCAAGTACCGGTTTGAGCGCATGGTCGCGGCCGCCCTTGATGACCTCCCGGACGAACTCCAGCACGTGCTCGACAACGTCGTCGTGCAAATCCATGACCGCAACCCGGTCGAGCCGACGATTCTTGGGCTCTACGAGGGCGTCCCCCACACGGAGCGCACCGGCCACGAAGGACCGGACGTCGTGTCGATCTATCGACTTCCACTGTGTGCGATGTGTGAAGACATCGACGATCTCGCCGACGAGGTGTACGTCACCGTGATCCACGAGGTGGCCCACGCCGCGGGCATCGACGACGACCGACTCCACGAACTCGGCTGGGGCTGACACACCATCGGTCCGACTCTCCAGCTGCGAAGATGAACGCTGTGAGCAGCAGCGGATCGAGCCTCGGTGATCTCGCCACCGGCGCGATCGTCAGCGTGGCAATCGGCGATCACGCCGTTGCGTTCGCATCCGAGGGGCAGCCCGTCGTGCTGATCGACATTGGCGACGCACCTGATGTCTTCGCCGCAACAGAGGCAGCCGTCTCACCCCGCTGGACTTGGTGGTCGAATCGCACTGCGCTGAACATCATCGAGTGGGGTGTGCGGCCAGCAAAGTGTTGGGATCTCTCGGCAGCACACCGGCTGCTCTTTGGCGGTTGGCGTTGCGGACCCGACCAGATCTGGGCGCGCCTCCACGACCTCGACGTGGCCAGCATTCCCCACCGCATGCCGGTCAACTTGTTCAACCAGGCGCTCGATGCCGGAGACCTTGACGAGCCCATCGGGCCAGACGGCCATCTTCGGCCCGAATGGGTCGACGGTGACTGGTCGAAGTCTTCAGCCCAGGTGGCCTCGTGGGCCGAGACGGCGCTCGCGATGCAGCAATTGCAGTCGCGATACATCGTTGATCTCGGCCACGGTCCTCAGCTGCGGGCCACGGTGCTGTCGGAATCCGCGGCCGAGCTGCTCTGTGCCGAACTCGAAATCGACGGTCTGCCCGTTGACCTTGCCATCGCCGAGTCAATCATCGCCGGGTTCGTCGGTCCCCGCCCCCGCAATGCGGCCGAAGCCGCCGCTGAGTTGCAACGTCGAGATCACGACGTGCTGCAGCATCTTGCGCCCGGTATCACATTCGATCTGCGCAGCCCCGATCAAGTCAAGTCGCTGCTGCGCCGCGTCGGCATCGAGGTCCCCGACACGCGGGCGTGGCGACTCGAGGCGCTCCGCGACGCTCACCCGATCGTGGAACCGCTCCTCGCGTGGCGTCGCGCTGAACGCGTCCTCACTACATTCGGATTCGCCTGGCTCGACGAACACGTCGGCCCAGACGGCCGGCTGCGTGGATCGTGGTCGGGATCCGACGGAGCTGCCGGCCGCATGACCGCGAGCGCTGGACTGCACAATATGCCTGCCGAGCTCCGACCGGCTGTGGCCGCCGAGTCGGGTCACGCGTTTGTCCGCGCCGATCTCGGCCAGATCGAGCCGCGTATCCTCGCCGCCGTATCCGGCGACCCCAAGCTTGCCGCCGCGACCCAGGCGGACGACATGTACGCGCCAGTCGCCGAACAGCTGCGGGTCGAACGCGAGATCGCAAAGGTGGCCGTGCTCGGCGCGATGTACGGACAGACGACCGGCAAAGGCGCTGAGGCGCTCCGTGGGCTCGAACGCGAGTACCCGGTGGCGATGGGATACCTCGCGGATGCAGACCGCGCCGCACAGGGCAGCAACGATCTGCGGACCTACGGCGGCCGCCTCGTGCCGATGAGCACCACCAACACCAACGAGGTCAGCGATCGCGACGCCCGGTCGCGCGCCGCGGCACGCGGTCGGTTCGGTCGCAATGCGATGGTCCAAGGTGCTGCCGCCGAATTCTTCAAGACTTGGGCAGTGCTGATGCGGGCGCGATCCAATGGCCTCAACGCGCGCATCGTCTTGTGCCTCCACGACGAGTTGCTGATTCACGTCCCTGCAGACCGTGCTGAAGAAGC
The DNA here is from genome assembly GCF_963980585.1 of uncultured Ilumatobacter sp. Classification (NCBI taxonomy): domain Bacteria; kingdom Bacillati; phylum Actinomycetota; class Acidimicrobiia; order Acidimicrobiales; family Ilumatobacteraceae; genus Ilumatobacter; species uncultured Ilumatobacter sp. The sequence continues at coordinate 3,413 of NZ_CAXCAM010000004.1, read as the reverse complement.
AGCCGCGTTGCTCGACCGCTGTCTGCAGGAAGCTGCGCACCGCTGGGCACCCGTGCGTTCAGGCGGAGTGCAACCGGTCCGGTTCGTGAGCGATACGAGCGTGATTCACGCATGGTCTGAAGCGAAAGGCTGATCGAGAGAACGCAGCAAATGTCTTCGCCGCTGACTTTGGGACCAACGGCAGCAGACAACGCCAGGCGACCGGGATAGCTTGGCCCGAGTGAGCGACGTTCCTCCCCCGCCTCCGGATCAAACCCCTCCCCCGCCCCCACCTCCCCCGTCGGGTCAGCTGGTTCCGCCGCCGCCTCCGGGCAACATGGCGCCGCCGCCCGGCTATGTGGCGTACGGGAGCGCACCGACGCCGACGCAGAAGGTCAGCCGGGTCAAGGGCCTGTCCACCGCCATCACCATCGTGGTTGCCATCGCTGGCATCGGCGGCCTCCTCAACGGAATCCTCCAGTCAGGCCTTCGATCGGATGCTGAAGACCTGCTTGCAGGTCGCATCTCCGAGAGTGCCTTCAACGACCAGCTCGTGTCATCATCGGCTTTTTCTGCGCTCTCCGGCGTCGCCACCCTCGCCTCGATGGTGCTCGTGATGATCTGGATGTACCGCATCTCGGCGAACCTGCGGGCGTTTGGCATGACGACGACGTGGCATCCGCTCTTCGCCATCTTCGGCTGGTTCTTGCCCCCGGTGGTGCTCTACGTCATCCCGTTCCTGATGCTGCGCGAACAGTGGACCAAGTCAAACCCAGGAGCTGTGGCTGGCCAGCCCGGCAGCCAGGTCGACGCCAAGTCCAACAACCCGGTGCTCTGGGTGTGGTGGCTGGCATTCGGCATCTGGCCACTGCTTGCGCTCTTCTTGTCTGCGGGCAGCCTCACGGGCAGCTTCGGCGACACCGGCGCTGAGGCGGTTGCCGAGAATCTTCTCGACACGAACCAGACCGTCACGATCATTGGCTCCGTCATCGGCCTGATCGCAGCGATCGCCTGGATCCTCTTCGTGCGACAACTCACCGCACGGCATCGATCGCTCACCAGCGAGAGCTAACAGGTTGATCCTGTGGAGCGTGCCGCGGTCATCTATTTCGTGCGCCATGCAAAAGCCGGCGAACGTCGCTTGTGGGAAGGCGACGATGTCGACCGGCCCCTCAGCAAGACTGGGTGGAAACAGTCGACCGCTGTCGCTCGGCGACTCGCCAAGAAGGACGTCGCTGCGCTCTACGCAAGCCCGTACATCCGCTGCATGCAGACGCTTGAGCCCCTCGGCGATCTCACCGGGCTCAAGGTGCAGGCCGATAGACGACTCTTTGAGGGCGAACCGTTCGAGCCGGTCCTTGATCTCTTGAACGAGGTCGAAGACGGCGCTGTTCTCTGCAGCCACGGCGACATCATTCCAGCGGTGATCACGGCATTGGTTCGCCGCGGCATGGAAGTGGAAACCCCGCCCGACTGGTCCAAGGCCAGCGTCTGGGTGCTTCGCCGCAAAGGCAGCCGTATCACCAAGGGCAAGGTCTGGCCGGCGCCCAAGTTGGCGGCCAAGTCAACGAAGAAGTAGCGCCCAGGCCAACCGGTGATTCAGTTCAGCTGACGAGGCTGAGCACGTAGCTGTTGAAGTCGTAGCTGAAGTCGCTGTCGCCCCCGACAAGAATCAGCAACACCAATGCGCCTCCAACGAGGCCGCAGACGAGTCCGGCGATTGCCAGACCCTTGCCGGTGTACGTCGGATCATCGTTGCACTGCTTGATCGCAATGGACCCGAAGATGATCGCCAAGATCCACGGGATGAACAGCACACAGAGGATGATTCCGACGATGCCGAGGACCAGCGACGCGACGGCGAGACCGTTGGTCCGCTGACCGCCGCCGGGTGAATCTTGGCCGATTGGCACGTAGCCAGGCGGCGGAGCGAGGGGACCGCCCGGGCCCTGCGGCGGATACCTAGGCGGCTGACCGCCCGGAGGCGGCGGCGGGTTCATGGCCATTGAGCCAGAGTAGCGACGCTGAGAGGCAGCCACCGGTGACGTTCGACCCCGGTGTGATGCGGTTTCGAAGCGATCAGCTTGCTGCCGCGCGGATGTCGGCAGCAAACCCGGCAATCAGGTTGGCGATATCAGCCGGCGGGTTGCCCGACTCGCATGCGACGACATACGGGAGCGCCGCGTCGGCATCGTCGAGGAAGGCGAACTCAATGATGGCGAGGAAGCAATTCGGGTCCGCGTAGTCCGGGTCGATCACCGTCGCCTGTTGGAGGGCGATCTGGGCTGCGTCGAGGCGAGTGTCGGTCGTCAGGTCAGCCGACTCCAATCGCGCTTGGAGGGCCAGGGTCCATCCGAAGTATGCGATGGCTTCGACGTTGTCGATCTCGCGATCGCGCTCCATCTGGACCACTCGTGCGAACAATCCGTTCGCCAATGCGAACTCATTTTCGTTGAGGGCATCGCGTGCCGAGGCCAGCACGATGCGCGCATCGTCGCCCGGATCGAAACCGGTGATTTCCTGATTGGCACCGCGTTCGCCGAAGGCATTCGCCAACGCAAACCCGATCGCCACGGCGAGCACGAGCACGGCTGACGTGATCAGGGCCAGCCGGCCCCAGCGACGCGTCGCCTTCGGGGCAAGCCACGCTCGACCAGAATCGATCTGACGGAGTACCGCAGCAGCGCGCACGGTATACCCGTCCCGGAGCGTTGCGTAGTCGGATTCGTCGACGTCACCGGCTTCAAATTCGCGTTCGAGGTCGTCGAGCGAACGGAGCAGGAACCGCCGTTCCTCTTCGAGTTCGGCAAGCCGATCGAGATGTGCGCCGCTGCGCAGGGGCGTGACCGCCTCTTCCGGCGCCGCCGTCGCGTCCGCGACAGAGCGGGGCATTTCGTCGGTCATGGGCGGTCGGCCCGTCGAGCGGCCGCAACAATGTCACGGTCGGCATCAGTCGGGTCTGCCATGCCGTCGGCCTCAACGCGCCACCGTCGGAACGCGACGGCGAGGCCCGCCACGCCAAACACGAAAGCCATCGTGGGCAGCACCCAAATCAACGCGTCGAATCCGGTCGCCCTGGGGACGAGCAGAATGTCGGTCCCGTAGCTGTCTTCCAGACCGGCAACGATCTGGTCGTCGGTCAAGGGGGTACTTCGAACCAACGAGTCGATCTCATTCCGAATCGCTCGCGAGGCGTTGTTCCGTGATTCAGCCACGCTCTCGCCGTTACAAACTGGGCACGCCACTCGCTTCGAAATGAGCTCGATCCGCTCTTCTTGGCTCTGCGGCCCGGATGCGCGAGTCGAGCCGACAGCAAGGACCGACACGACGACGACCAGGAGCAGCACCCAACCCGGCCAACCCTTCATCTTGTTGTTGATCTCGCTCAATCCCGAACTCATGCGGCGTCGGCCCTGTTGAAACTCATGCGGCGT